>JBAXOO010000280.1:0-3298 GCA_037133235.1 Cyanobium sp. ELA507 | reverse complement strand
ACGGCCGCGATCCAGGCTGGCCTGGCCGCGGCCCGCTGGCCAGGGCGGCTGGAGATGGGGCACTTCCGCGGTTATCCCCTGCTGCTGGATGGGGCCCACAATCCCCCCGCCGCCGCCGTGTTGCGGCACGAACTCGATCAGCTCGCGCCGGGGCCGCGGCGCTGGCTGATCGGCATCCAACGCCACAAGGATGGGCCCGCCATCCTGGAGCGACTGCTGGGTCCGCTGGACCGGGCCCTGGTGGTGCCGATTCCGGAGCATCACTGCTGGAGCCGCGATGCGCTGGCGGACGCTTTCCCCGCCCTGGCCCCCCAACTGGAGGGCGCGGCCGATGCCTTTGTGGGCCTGGAACGGTTGGTGACGGCTGCCCCTACGGCAGGCTCAAGCGGTGCCATGGCCATGGCCTCGTGCCCGGTGATCGCGGGATCCCTTCACCTGCTCGGGCTGGTGATTCCCTGGCTGGATCCACCAAGACCAGCGTAAGGAAGCCATCAGAAAATCCGGCTGACACCGGTGATTCCGATCGCCAATCTGGAAAGGCAATGGAATGCTCCCTTCCATGACCGTTGATCTGACCACCGAAGAACGCAACAAGCTGATGGGCGGCCCCATCGCCGCCGCCATGGCCGTGATGGCCGTGGACATGGGGATCTTCTCCAGCGCCCAGGAGGCGATCGCCCTGGGCCGCCAGCTGGCCGGCGCCGCCAGCCGCTACGCCTCCAATCCCCTGATCGCCAGCCTGTTTGATCCCGAAGCCCTGAAGCAGGGCATCCGGCCCGAGAAGCTCCAGGTGAGCCCCGAAGACCTGCGCGACGGCAAGCTCCTCGACCGGGCCCTGGCCGAAGTGGATGGTGCCGTGGCCCTGGCCCGCGCCAAGGGTGATGAGGCCTCCGCCCAGCAGTATTGCCAGTTGATCGTGGAGGGTTGCGAGGCCGTAGCCGCCGCCGCCGGCGATGGGCTGTTCGGTTCGGGCGAGAAGGTGAGCCCCGCCGAGAAGGCAGCCCTCGAACGAATCCGCCAGCATCTGGGCGTGCCACCCACCACCGTGTAACGACGCGGCGACCAACGCGCCGGGCGTGGGGGGCCAGGCTGGGAGTCTGAAGGGACTCCCTTGTCCCCCACCCCCCTGCCCTTAAGGCCCCATGTCCACTCCTGCCCCTGCGGTTCAGCCTCCGGATGCTCCAGCTGCCCTGGCCAGCCTGCGGGCGCTGGATGGAGTCCTGCGCAGCCTGGTGCTGCCCCTCGCCCTGGTGCTGGTGGTGTTCACGGTGGGGCTGGCGCCGGTGGCGGCCGAATTCCAGGGGGTGGACTACACCCTCACCAACCAGGACGGCCAGGACTTCAGAGGCCAGAAGCTGGCCCAGACCTCCTTCGCCGGGGCCCAGGGCCGCGGTGCCCACTTCAGTGGCGCCGATCTGCGCGGCGCCATCTTCACCCAGGCCGCCTTCCCCAGGGCCGATTTCCGTGACGCCGACCTCAGCGATGTGTTGATGGACAAGGTGGACTTCTCCGGAGCCGATTTCAGCGGGGCCTTGCTGCGGGGTGTGATCGCCGCCGGCAGCAGCTTCGCCGGGGCCACCGTGACCGGGGCCGACTTCAGCGATGCCCTGATCGACCGCGCTGACCAACGGGCCCTTTGCCGTGACGCCAGTGGCACCAATCCGATCACCGGCGTCGACACCCGCCTGAGCCTCGGCTGCGGCTGAGGCCAGCCAGCCCCGTTCAGCGCTCGCTCCAGCCCCGCAGCTTGCCGGGGTTGAGCAGGCCGGCGGGATCATGGGCCAGCTTGGCGGCCACCTGGTCGGCGTCGACCACCCCAAGGCCCCCATCCTCCACCGTGAGCCCGTGGGGGTCGAAAATGAAAGCACCCCGGTCCCGGCAGAAGGCCATCAGCGCGTCCAGTTCGCTGGCGGTAGCCAATTGCACCAGGGGCAGGGCCGCCAACCGCGCACTCCCGGACTGGCGCACGGCCTCCAGATGCCAGAGCACCGCGTCTCCCCAGCGTTCACGGACCGCCTGAATCAGAGCAGCTTCCGGCTGGGGCAGAAGCATCTGGAGGTAGGTCCAACCGGGATGGCGGGCCCGCCAGTGCAGGGTGGTGTGGTTCCAGGTGAGCTCCCGCAGAGGTACGCCGCGGCCGGTGCCCTGGGCACCCTGCCAGCGCAGGTGCCCTCCACGGTGGGCTAGCCAGTCCGGCAGCACCGGCAGGGCATCCGGGGCGGCAAGCAGCAGCAGCCGGTGCTCGCCATGCTCTGGCCCAGGGCATCCCTGGGGCCAGGGCAGGGCCGTAGCCACGGGGGCTTCAAGCAACGCGAGGGCATCGAGTTCGAGGGCCGTGGCGGGCAGGTCCCGCGCCGCCTCCAGGGCCGCCTCCCAGTCGGAGAAACCGATCACCACCTGCTCCCAGGGCACCGCAGCGGCGGTGGCCACGGTGAGGGCGGTGAGAATGCCGTTGGTGCCGTAGGCATGGTTGAGGGGCTGCACCCCATCCCCCTCCAGCCGCAACAGCCGGGGCTGGGGTTCCACGGTCACCACTTCGAGCCCCAGCAGGTTGCCGGGGTCACGCAGGAAGCCCCAGCGCAGCGATCCGATGCCGCCGGAACCGCCGGCGATGAACCCCCCCAGGGTGGCCGTTCGCCAGGTGCTCGGGGCCAGACGGAGGGCCCGGCCGTGGGGGGCCAGGGCCCGGTCGAGATCAGCCAGGCGGCAGCCCGCCTCCGCCTCCAGCACGCCGCTGTGGGGATCGATCTGGCGCACCCGCTGCAGGCCGCTGAGATCGAGCACCACCCCACCGGCCAGGGGCACACACTGGCCATAGTTGCCCGTGCCGGCGCCCCGCAGCGTCAGGGGCACGGCCTGATCGGCACAGGCCGCCGCCACCGCCATCACCTGATCCACCCGGGAGGCCAGCACCACCAGCTGGGCCACACGACCGGCCAGCAGGGGGGTGAGCACCGGCGAATAGTCGTGGAAGTCGGTGGAAAGGCGGGCGAGGTCTGCAGGATCGCGGAGCAGCTGCACGCCGGAGCCACCCCGTTCCAACGCCACCGCCACGGCGGCCACGGCCTCCGGCGATGGGGCCTCAGGCAGCGGGGGCAGGCCGAAGGCAGACATGGGGGCAGGTGGCGGCGGCCCTCAGCATGGCGGTGGACCGAGCCCATCGAGCCTGAGGCTGGCGGGGGCCGGCTTCGGGGGGGGAAGCCAGCGGCCGCCCCGGAGAACCCGGCGCTGGGGCGGCCGTTGGAGCAGCTCGCCCCAACCTGAGCACCCCAGCACCAGCAGGTCGGCCGGGGATCCT
>JBAXOO010000279.1:0-3302 GCA_037133235.1 Cyanobium sp. ELA507 | reverse complement strand
GCCATGAAGCGGGCCCATTCGTCGGCGGCGGCGGCTCCCCGCAGGTCGCGCACCACGGCCAGGAAGGGATCCAGGCCCACACCCACCTGCAGCTGGCCCTCGGGCAGCAGCAGCCCCCACTCGTGGTAGCGGTGCACCGCCACCTCCTCTCCGATCGCCCGCAGCACCTGGGCCAGCGGATTGCTGCTGGGCCAGCTCCCCAGCCCACTCCAAAGGGAGGGCCCGGATTCGAAGGCAAAGCCCTGGCGTTGGAAGCCATGGGCCGCGCCGCCCGGCTGGTCGTGGGCTTCGAGCACCAGCACCTCAAGGCCATGGCGGGCGGCGATGGCGGCGGCGCAGAGCCCACCCAGCCCGCTGCCCACCACCACAAGATCCGGCCCCGAGGCCGGCGGGATGCCGTTCAGATCCGGCATCGGTTCTCTGCGGCGGCGGCGGGGGTCCCGCCACCCTGCCGTTCTTGGCAGAGCTGCTCCAAGCCGGGGCGACCGGTGACGGACAGGCGCAGATGGGCCCAGAGGCGGTAAGCGGCCTCCGCCAGGGATCCCACCAAAGGCCAGCCGGTTGGGGCGTAGAGCCAGCCCAGACCGATCAGCTCGTAGGCACGGCGGAACACCGCCACATCGCGAAGCACGGTTCCGTCGCCGTCGATGGCGTGGATGCGGCCCATGGCATCGCGGTAGCTGATGCCGGCATAGCGGCCGGGGTCGTAAGTGGGGGCGTCGATATCGACGAAGGCGAGGCGCTGCGGCTGGCGATCACGACCCTGCAGGAAGCGCACCTCCCGCAGGCACAGGGGGCAGCCTCCGTCGTAGAGGATCGTGAGGGCCGGCACCCCGCCCATCGCCGCTTGGTTCGCCATGGGTTGATGCTATGGAGAACGGACCTGCCGATGCGGCGATGCTGCGCCAGAGCCTCCACCAGCTCAACCTCCACACCCGAGGCGAAGGCTTCACCGACATCACCGCCGCCCTCGACCGGGAGATCGGCACCAGCGGCCTGGCCACGGGCCTGGCCAACCTGGCCTGTCTGCACACCTCCTGTTCGCTCACCATCAACGAAAACGCCGACCCGCGGGTGCTGCTGGATCTGGCCGCCTACCTCCAGGCCCTGGTGCCCCAAGAGGGGGTGCGACCGATCAGCGGCCGGGGCGATCTGCGCCCCTATCGCCACGACGACGAGGGCCCCGATGACATGCCCGCCCACATCCGCACGGCCCTCACCTGCACCACCCTCGCCCTGCCCTTCCGAGGCGGGCGGTTGCTGATCGGCACCTGGCAGGCCGTCTATCTCTGGGAGCACCGGGCCATGGCCCAGCACCGGCAACTAAGCCTCCATCTGCTTGGCGAGTCAGAACGCCAACCGCGGCTCACGAGGAACAGCTGTAGTGCGACACGCCGCCGGCGTTGAAGAACTGCTGCGGCTTGAGGCGGTCGTAGGTGGCCGCCAGCTCCGCTGAAGGCGCCTCGTAGGGATGGCGGAACACCGCCTGCAACTCCTGGATGAGGCCGGTGTCGCCCTGGGCCGCCTGTTCATAGGCCGGGGCGATCAACCATTCGCGCCAGGTGATCGCCGGGTTCACGCGTTGCATCGCGGCGGATGTGGCGCTGAGGTCGCCGTTGGCCGAAATCGGATCGCGCCAGCGCCCCAGCCACTGGGTCCATTGCGCATCGAGCTCTTCGGAGCTGGGTTGGTAGAAGCTCTCTTTCAGGGCTGAGAGGTGCTCGGGGATGCCAGCTGGAATGGACGACAGCCTGCGGAAGAAGATGGTGTAGTCGGCCTTGGAGAGCACCATGAGCTCCAGCAGCTCATTCACTAAGTCGGCGTCGTAGCGGCTCAGACCGAGCTTGCTGGCCCACATCGCCTCAATTACCTGGCCCATCGCATCTGCGAAGCCCTCGCGGATCTGATCCAGCATTGCCAGGGCCTCGGTGTTGCCCTCAAGCAGTGGCCGCAGGGCGCTCCAGAACATCTGGTAATTGGCTTCGGCTGCCTGCGGTTGGTTGAAGAAGCAGAAATGCTCGCCGCCACCGGTCCAGGGCTGAAAGCGGGGATCGAACAGTTCGCAGAAGCCAAACGGGCCGTAGTCGAGGGTGTAGCCACCGGCGGCGCAGTTGTCGCTGTTGAAGTTGCCCTGGCAGTAGCCCACACACATCCAGTTAGCCACCAGTGAAGTGAGCCGTGTGCGAAATAGGCCCGCCAGCTCCACCACCTGATCGCTGAACGCCAAATTCGGATCAATCTCTGGCCGGTAGTTGCGCTCGATCAGGTGCTGAAGAATCAGCCGCAGCTCATTCAGCGCCTCCGGATGGGCCTGCCGGCGCACGCGGCGGGCGAACAGCTCCAGCTGCCCCACCCGCAGAAACGACGGCGCCACCCGGGTGGTGATCGCCGCCGGGTTGTTCACCAGGATGTCGGGATCGAAGGAGCGGGAATTCGGCGCGTACCAAGGCCGGCGCACGGTTTCCGACCGGGACACCATCAGCGTCAGCGAGCGCGAGGTGGGAACCCCAAGGGCATGCATGAACTCCTGCGCCAGAAACTCGCGCACGCTGGAGCGGAGCACGGCGCGGCCATCGGCGCCGCGGCAATAGGGCGTGGGGCCGCCGCCTTTGAGCTGCATCTCCCAACGCCGGCCGTTGAACACGCCTTCAAACACGGACATGGCCCGGCCATCGCCGTAGCCGTTGCCGGTGCCGAACGGGCACTGCTGGATGTATTCGCTGCCGTAGATCGAGAGGGCATAACCGGTGGCCCAGCCGTAGGGCCGCATCGGCGCTGGGGCCACGCTGATGTCACCGGAAAACAGCCGCAGGAATGTCACGTCGTGGGCCAGCTCCTCGCTCAGGCCCAGCTCCTGGAAGAGGGTGCTGCTGTGCGCCACGTACTCCGGCTCGGGGAGCGGGGTTGGCGTCACCGGCACGTAATGACCCGAGAACACCTGGCGCGGCCGGTGATCGAGGCCATCCTCTGTGGCCTGAGGATCCGCCCGCAACGACTCCAGCAGCGAATAGTCGGCCCGTTGGGCAAATTCGGCGAACGTGGTGGTGGACTCTGCTGCCGGGCTTGTTGGCGTCGTTGGTGGCGTCACGGTGATCGGCGCTGTTGGAGGCACGGGTCTTCCGGGTTTCGAGCTGCCTGGGCATGGCCCTGACGTTGAGGTCACCATCTTGGCGAGCCTGCCGCCAGCCACGGGAGCAAGACACGCCTGACGTGGATCGCGTGGCGAAGAGGTCATGCCTTCGGGTTGCCTAGGTTGCAACCCGATTCCTCCTGCCACCGCCAGAGAGCCCATGAACCCAACC
>JBAXOO010000278.1:0-3308 GCA_037133235.1 Cyanobium sp. ELA507 | reverse complement strand
GCCGCCCGGGAAGCGGGCCTTCAGTTCTGATCCTGCTCTCACCATGACCGAAACCAACGACCAGATCAAGACCAGCGACATCCCGGGCGCCGCTGATGTTCCCGCCGCGGCCGATGGCCAGCAGGAACGTCGCGGCGGCCGAGGTGAGAGCAAGGGCGACCGCCGCGGTGGCGGTGGCCGGGGCCGCGACCGCGACAACCGCCGCGGCCAGGAACGCGACTCCGAATGGCAGGAGCGGGTGGTCCAGATCCGCCGGGTCTCCAAGACCGTGAAGGGCGGCAAGAAGATGAGCTTCCGGGCCATCATCGTGGTCGGCAACGAGCGCGGCCAGGTGGGCGTGGGCGTTGGCAAGGCCGGCGATGTGATCGGCGCCGTCCGCAAGGGCGTGGCGGATGGCAAAAAGCACCTGGTGAAGGTTCCCCTCACCCGCAACAGCTCCATCCCCACCCTGAGCAACGGCCGTGACGGAGCAGCCAGCGTGCTGATCCGCCCCGCCGCCCCCGGTACCGGGGTGATCGCCGGCGGTTCGATCCGCACCGTGCTGGAACTGGCCGGGATCAAAAACGTTCTGGCCAAGCGGCTGGGCTCCAAGACCCCCCTCAACAACGCCCGCGCCGCCCTCGTGGCGCTCTCGGCGCTCCGCACCCACAAGGAGACCGCCAAGGAGCGGGGCATCTCCCTTGAGCAGATCTACTCCTGAGGCCTCCGATGACCTTCCAACTCGACAACCTCAAGCCCCAGCCCGGCTCCCGTCGCCGCAAAACCCGCAAGGGCCGCGGCATCGCCGCCGGTCAGGGCGCCAGCTGCGGCTTCGGCATGCGGGGCCAGAAGTCCCGCTCCGGCAGCCCCACCCGACCCGGTTTTGAGGGGGGCCAGATGCCCCTCTACCGCCGGGTGCCGAAGCTCAAGCACTTCCCCATCGTCAACCCCACCGAGTACACCCTGCTCAACGTGGGCAAACTGGCCGACCTGAAGGCCGGCAGCACCGTTGACCTCGATTCCCTGGTCAAACAGGGGATCCTCACCAGTGACAAGCACCCCCTCAAGGTCCTTGGCCATGGCGAACTGGGCGTGAAGCTCACGGTCCAGGCGGCGGCCTTCAGCGCCGGTGCCCGCGCCAAGATCGAGGCCGCCGGCGGCACCTGCGAGCTGCTTGGCTGAGGCCTTGCCTCCCCTCGCCCCCTAGCACCAAAGCCGTCCGGCGAGCCTCCCGGCCCGTCGGGCGGCTTGTTCGCTTGGCGTGTTTGATTGGTTCGTCTCCCTTTTCCTCCGCACCCATCCGTCATGGTCGTCAGCCGGGGGCGCAATCCAAGCGCCGCTGAAATCCTCAGCCAGCTGGTCCAGGCCAAGGGGCTTCGAGACCGGGTGCTGATCACCCTGGGTCTGCTGCTGATCGTGCGGCTCGGCATCTATGTGCCCGTGCCCGGCATCGACCGGGTTGCCTTCCAGACCTTCATCCAAAAGGGTGGCCAGCTGCTGGGCTTCCTCGACATCTTCACCGGGGGGGGACTCTCCACCCTCGGGATTTTTGCCCTGGGGATCCTGCCCTTCATCAACGCCTCGATCATCCTGCAACTGCTCACGGCAGCCCTTCCCCAGCTAGAGGATCTCCAGAAGAACGAGGGCGAGGCGGGCCGGCGCAAGATCGCCCAGATCACCCGTTACGTGGCCTTGGGATGGGGCATCCTGCAGAGCACGGTCTTTGCCCTGATCCTCAAGCAATACGCGCTGCCCGGCCTGCCCGAGTGGCTGTTCGTGGTCCAGACCACCCTGGCCCTGGTCACGGGCTCGATGGTGGTGATGTGGATCAGTGAGGTGATCACCGAGCGGGGCATCGGCCAGGGGGCCTCCCTGGTGATCTTCATCAACATCGTGGCCACCCTGCCGAAAGCCCTGGGCTCCACCATCGAGCTCGCCCAAAGCGGTGACCGCAGCACCGTGACGGGCATCGTGATCCTGGTGCTGATCTTCCTGCTCACGATCGTGGGGATCATCTTTGTGCAGGAAGGCAACCGCCGCATCCCGATCGTCAGTGCCAAGCGCCAGGTGGGCGGCCCGGGTCTGCTCTCTGCGCGCCAGAGCTACCTGCCCCTCAAGCTCAATGCCGGCGGCGTGATGCCGATCATCTTCGCTTCAGCGGTGGTGTTCCTGCCGCTCACCCTCGCCAATTTCACCAAGAGTCCCCTGCTGATCAGGTTGGCCGGCTACCTCAGCCCCAACAGCAGTACGCCCTGGCTCTATGCCCTCCTCTTCTTCAGCCTGATCCTGGGCTTCTCCTACTTCTACGCCTCCCTCACGGTGAACCCGTTGGACATCGCCACCAACCTCAAGCGCAGCGGTGTGGCGATTCCCGGGGTGCGGCCCGGTTCCGCCACGGCCGCCTACCTGGCCGGAGTGCAGAACCGCCTCACCCTGCTGGGCGGCCTATTCCTCGGGGCGGTGGCGATCATCCCCTCGGCCGTGGAGGGGGCGATCCAGGTGCGCACCTTCCAGGGCCTCGGGGCCACCTCCCTGCTGATCCTGGTGGGTGTGGCGATCGACACGGCCAAGCAGGTCCAGACCTACGTGATCTCCCAGCGCTACGAAGGCATGGTGCGCCAGTAGGCGCCCCTTTTCAGCCGGGCCCCATCCCGGCAGCACCCTCGCTCTTCCCTTTCCACCATGAAGCAACGCCTCCTCTTCCTCGGCCCCCCTGGAGCAGGCAAGGGCACCCAAGCCCAGCGCCTTGCTGAGCGTCAAGGGCTGCTGCACCTCTCCACCGGCGATCTACTCCGGGCCGAAGTGCAGGCCGGCAGCGCCCTAGGACAGGAAGCCGAAGCGGTGATGGCCCGGGGCGAACTGGTGAGCGATGCCCTGGTGCTGGCGATCGTGCGCAGCCGACTTGAGCACCACAGTGGCGGCTGGCTGCTGGATGGCTTCCCCCGCAACCCGGCCCAGGCCGAAGCCCTCGACAGCCTGCTGCGGGAGCTGGATCAGGCCATTGAACTGGTGGTCCTGATGGAACTCGACCCAGCCGTGCTGATCCAGCGCCTGCTCAGCCGGGGTCGGGCCGACGACAACGAGGCCGTGATCCGCAACCGGCTGGTGGTCTACGAACAGCAGACCGCCCCCTTAATCCAGCACTACGAAGACCTGGGCCTCCTGGCCCACCTCGACGCCTCCGGCAGTATCGAGGCCATTGAGGAGCGCCTCGGCTCCCTCCTGGTTGACTGATGTGATAGGGTGCCTGTTTGCAAATTCGGAGAGCACAACGCCCATGAAGGTGCGTGCCTCAGTCAAGAAAATGTGCGACAAGTGCCGGGTGATTC
>JBAXOO010000277.1:0-3326 GCA_037133235.1 Cyanobium sp. ELA507 | reverse complement strand
CAGCTGAAAGGCCGCTGAGGCACCGGCGGGACCGGCACCAACAACAATGACATCAGCGGAAGGACCGCTCACACCTTCAGGATCTCAGCTTCTTTTGTCGCCAAATTCTTCTCCAGCTCGGCGATGTAGCGGTCGGTGAGCTTCTGAACCTTGTCCTGCTCGTCGCGGCTCTGGTCCTCAGAAACCTCCCCATCCTTCTCCAACTTCTTAATGCGATCGATGCCATCGCGGCGGACATTACGCAGGGCCACTTTGCCTTCCTCGGCGTACTTGGCGGCGAGTTTGCAGAGATCCTTGCGCCGATCTTCGGTGAGGGGCGGAATGTTGATCCGGATTGCCCTGCCGTCGTTGTTGGGCGTAAGGCCGAGATCACTCAGGCTGATCGCTTTCTCGATCACGTTGATCGAACCGCTGTCGAAGGGCTGAATCTGAATCGTCTGGGAATCGGGGGTGCTGATCGTGGCCAGCGACTTCAGCGCTGTCTCCGCGCCGTAGTACTCCACCACGATCTTGTCGAGCAAGGAGGGGTTGGCCCGGCCGGTGCGAATGGTGTTGAAGGTGCGCTGGGTGGATTCCACCGATTTGCGCATGCTGGCTTCGAGGTCCATGGCGGTTGGGGGCTCAGGTGGGACAGGGGCGAGGCCGTCTCGACCCTACCGAGGGCAGGGAGGGCGGCGATGGGTGCTCAACGGGCCGGCTCAATGCGGGTGCCGATCGCTTCCCCGGCCACGGCGCGGCCGATGTTGCCCGTACCGAAGAGGTCAAACACCACGATCGGGATGTCGTTGTCTTTGCAAAGGGCGATGGCCGCGCCATCCATCACCTCCAGTTCACCGCTGAGCACATCGAGGAAGGTGAGGCTCTCGTAGCGCACGGCATCAGGGAAGCGGGCCGGATCGCGGTCGTAGACGCCATCCACCTTGGTGGCCTTGAACACCACATCGGCCCCGATCTCGGCGGCCCGCAGGGCGGCGGTGGTGTCGGTGGTGAAGAAGGGGTTACCGGTGCCCGCCGCGAAGATCACCACCCTTCCCTTCTCCATGTGGCGGATGGCCTTGCGGCGGATGTAGGGCTCGGCCACCTCTTGCATCGAGATTGCGCTCTGCACCCGGGTCGGCACGCCGGCCCGCTCCAGACCGTCCTGGAGGGTGATGGCGTTCATCACGGTGGCCAGCATGCCCACGTAGTCGGCCGTGGCCCTGTCCATGCCGGCGGCGGAACCCTTGAGGCCGCGGAAGATGTTGCCACCCCCCACCACGATCGCCAGCTGGGTGCCGGTTGCCACCACCGCCGCCACATCATTGGCAATCGACTGCACAATGGCCGGATCGATGCCGTAGCCCTGGGCTCCCATCAGGGCTTCGCCACTGAGCTTAAGAAGAACGCGCCGGTAAGCCATCTAGCCGTTCGATCTGGCGAAGAGTAGCAACCCTTGCCGCCAGGGCCACTTGCCGCCGCGGCACCAGGCCGCTTGTCTGGGCCAACGCCCCGGAACCATGGCCCAGCAGCCGCAGCGTCCGAACCCCTTCCCCGGCCACTCCTGGGGAACCCAGGCCCAGGCCAGCCGCAGCGAGATCATGGCCCGCCTCACCCTCTCGGCCCTGGAACGGGCGGGCGGCAATCCAGAAATTTGGCGGGAACCCACCGTGCACCGGGCCGTGCTGGTCAGCGGCCTGACGGTGCTGATGGCGGCGATGGTGCGGCTGAGCAGCGAGCCATCCCTCCGGCGGGGCTGGGCGGACACCCCCTAGTACTCAATGCCTGCCTGGGCCTTCACCCCCTGCTCGCGGAAGGGATGGCGCACCATCCGCATCTCGGTCACCAGGTCGGCCCGCTCCAGCAGGCCCGGGGGTGCGCCCCGGCCGGTGAGGGCCACGTGGGTGAGGGCAGGTCGCAGGGCCAGGCCCTCCAGCACCTGGTCGAGCCCCAGGTAACCAAGCCGCAGGGCCACATTCACCTCATCGAGCACCACCAACTTCCGCTCCCCATCGGCCAGGTAGCTGCGGGAGCGCTCCCAGGCCCGCTGCACCAGGTCGCGGTCGCGGTCGCGGTCCTGGGTCTCCCAGGTGAAGCCCTCCCCTAGGGCATGCCAGTGGAGGGCATCGCCAAACAACTCCAGGGCCTTGGCCTCCCCGGGCTGCCAACCACCCTTGATGAACTGCACCACCGCCACCTGCTCGCCGTGGCCGAGGGTGCGCAGCACCAGCCCCAGGGCCGCGGTGGTCTTGCCCTTGCCGTCGCCGGTGAAGACCAGCACCAACCCTTTTTCGAGCTTGCGCTCCCCCACCCGCTGGCGCTGCACCTCCTGCCGCCGCTCCATACGGCGGCGGTAGGAGGCCGCATCCGCCTCCGGGGCCAGGTCCCCCCCCGGACCCAGCTCCGCGGCGGAGCGGTCAAGGCTGGTGCTGCCGGCGGGGTCGGTTCCGGTCGATTCCGACCAGGCGGCGGCCAGCAGCGGTTCGGGATCTGGACGGCGCGGATCGGACAAAGCAACAACCTGGCGGGACTCCACTCTGAAGGGCCTCAGGCCACTCTGAAGGCCCTCAGGCCACCCGCTGCCGCTCGAGGGCCGTATCGACCGCCTGCTGCTGGTCGCGGCGGGTGATCCAGTGGTGGTAGGTGCGGGTATGAATCGCCACCGAGTGGCCCATCATCCGGGCCGCAACCGTGTCGGGAAGGCCGATGTGGATGGTGCGCACGGCCCAGGCATGGCGCAGGTCGTAGGGGGTGAGGGGCAGGCCGTAGCGGCGAAACTGCTCCGCCACCCGCCGGCCCACCTGCTGGAGGGTGGTGCCCGGCAGATCGGTCCGCACCGGTGGCAGGGCGGAGCGGTCGGTGGCCAGCTGCTCCAGGCCGAAGTGATCCACCCACTCCGGCTGGAAGGGCCACACCTGGTGTTCACCGGTCTTGCTGGTGGGCAACACCCGGATCACCCGGTCGGCACCCGCCGCTAGGGGGGAACAATCGCAGAAGAACACTTCATGGTTGCGCAGGCCATAGGTGGCCATCAAGCCATAGGCCAAGCGCCAACTGGGATTGGGGATCTGCTCCACCAGGGCGAGGATCTCGCCATCGCTGGGAAGCTGGCGGAAACGGGCGGTATGCAGGCCATAACCAGCGGCCCGCTCGTTCCAGTCGGGCGGCAACGGGATGCCGTGGTGGCGGGCCAGGGCGGCCAGGGCGATGGCGCACTGCTGGCGGCTGCGAGTGGCCAGGGCATAGCTCTCCAGCACCTCCTCGAGCCGGGGCAGATCGGGGGGGGCACCGTCGAGCCGGGCGGCAAGCCGGCGCAGGTAGGGAAGGTAAGCGGCGGTCCAGGTGGCGCG
>JBAXOO010000276.1:0-3347 GCA_037133235.1 Cyanobium sp. ELA507 | reverse complement strand
ACTGGCTCACCGACATCCGCGACTGGTGCATCAGCCGCCAGCTCTGGTGGGGCCACCGCATCCCCGCCTGGTTTGTGGTGAGTGAAACGGGCGGCGTGATCACCGAGGCCACGCCCTACGTGGTGGCCCGCTCGGAGGAGGAGGCGTGGTCGAAGGCTCTGGCGCAGTTCGGGTCGGCCCATGCGGCGGCGGGGCGGGCGCTACAGCTCGAGCAAGACCCCGACGTGCTCGACACCTGGTTCTCCAGCGGTCTCTGGCCCTTCTCCACCCTCGGCTGGCCCGGCGAGGAAGGTCAGGAGCCCGCCGATCTGGCCACCTGGTATCCCACCAGCGTGCTGGTGACCGGCTTCGACATCATCTTCTTCTGGGTGGCCCGCATGACGATGCTGGCCGGCGCCTTTTTGCAGGAAGGCGAGGCGCCGGTGGGCGGCCGCGACAGCTGGATGCCGTTCCGGGATGTCTACATCCACGGCCTGGTGCGCGATGAAAACAACCGCAAGATGAGCAAATCGGCGGGCAACGGTATTGACCCGCTGGTGCTGATCGAGCGCTATGGCGCCGATGCCCTGCGCTTCGCCCTGGTGCGCGAGGTGGCTGGCGCCGGCCAGGACATCCGCCTCGACTACGACCGCACCACCGACACCTCCGCCACGGTGGAGGCCGCCCGCAACTTCGCCAACAAGCTCTTCAACGCCACCCGTTTCGCGCTGATGAATCTGGGGGGGGAGACGCCGGCCTCGCTCGGCGAACCGGTGCTATCTGAACTGGAGAGCGAAGACCGCTGGATCCTCTCGCGCCTGACCCGCACCTGCACCCAGGCCGCCGAGCTGTATGGCAGCTATCGCCTCGGCGAGGCCGCCAAGCTGCTCTACGAATTCGCCTGGAACGACCTCTGCGACCAATACATCGAGTGGGCCAAACCCCGCCTCTTTGGTGATGATCCGGCCGCCTGCACCGCCGCCCGCCGGGTGCTGGCCCGCAGCCTCGAGGCCCTGCTGGTGATGCTCCATCCCCTCATGCCCCACCTCAGCGAAGACCTCTGGCATGCCGTCACCGGCGCCGAGGCCAGTGAATTTTTGGCCCTGCAGCGCTGGCCCCAGCCCGATCCGGCGTGGCTCGATGCCTCCCACGAAAGCGCCTTCCAGTTCGGCATCGACGCCGTGCGCGCCATCCGCAACCTGCGGGCCCTGTCGGGGGTGAAACCCTCCGAGAAGTTGCCGATCGGCATCCACTCCCCGACCGCCGATCGCCAGGCCTTTGTGGAGGCCAACCAGGAGAAGGTCGCCCGCCTGGTGGGCGCCTCTGCGTTGCATTGGGAGGCCGAGCCCACCGCCGGCCAGCTGCTGGGCATCGTGGATAGTGACGCCCAGGTGGGTCTCACCGTGCCCCAGCAGAGCCTCGATGCCCTGAAGGAGCGGCTGCAGAAAGACCTCGCCAAGGCCGACAAGGAGATCGCCGGCCTGGCCGGCCGCCTCGCCAACCCCAACTTCGCCGGCAAGGCGCCACCGGAGGTGGTAGCGGAATGTCAGGCCAACCTGGCGGAGGCCCAGGCCCAGGCGGAGCTGGTGCGGGGGCGACTGGCCGAGCTGGCCTAGGGCCGGCGGAGGCAGCTGTTCAGAGCGCCTGGATGCCGCTGATCAGCAGGTAGGCCGCCATCCCGAAGAACACCATCAGGCCAAGGGCCCATTGCTTGGGTTTCAGCCAGCGGTTGAAGCGATCCAGCAGGGTTCGGCCGGCCTGGCCGCCGAGGCTCACCAGGAGGGGGGGCACCAGGCAGGGGCTGAGGGTGAGCAGCACCAGCACGGTCAACGGCATCGCCTCGCCGCCGCTGGCCTTGCCGGCCCGGGTGATGTCGGCCACGGCGGGGAAGAAGAGCACCAGGCTCGACATGTTCTGGGCCATCACGCCAACGCCGAGGGCGAAGGCCCGCAGGTCCGGGCGCTTGGAGCTCGCACCGGTTGGAGCGGTGCCCCCTCGTGGCGGATGGAGCAGCAGCTGGATGCCGAGCACCAGCATCACCAGTCCCATGGCCAGCCGCAGCGCCACGGAGATCGCATCGGCGCCATCGGGGCGCGAGGGCAGGGCGTGGCCCATGGCCAGGCCGATCGCCAGCCAGATGCCCACCACCAGGGCACTACCGGCGGTGAATAGCCAGCCCCGCCGCAGCCCCGCCGCCGGCTCACTGATGCAGTAGATCTCGCCAGCCACTACCAGCGGACTCACGGCCGCGCCCAGAGCCAGGGGGAGGATCTCCAGCAGTACTGGTGCGCTCAAGGTCAAGAACCGCTGCAGATCGCGGAACACGAAAACCCATGATCCCACTCCAGGCCATCGGCCAGATCGCCCCATCAGCGACCATCTGACCGTTGGTGCATTGGGTTAGCCAGGAGATTCAAGAACCGCAACCCCACCCCACCGATCGAACCGCGCTGGCAGGCCCTGCTGGCGGTGGGCCATACCGGCTGCCGCCAACCTGGTTGCGGATCGAGCGGCGGCTGCTCTGGGGCTTTGGGGCCGCGGTGATGGGCCTGGGCGCCGCCAATCGCACCCTGCCGATCCGGACGATGCTGTTTGGCGGTGATCGGCTCAGCGCTATCGAATGGCTCGCCTCCGGCGGTGCCCTCTGGGTCACCAACGTGGTGGTGTTTGCCCTCACCTATTGGCACGCCGATCGGGGCGGCCCGGAGGCCCGGTTGCGGGCCCTCGGCTCCAGGGCGGGCGTTGGGCCCGGGCCCGATTGGCACTTCCCCCAGCAGGATTTCGCCGAACTCGGCACCCTCTGGCGGCCCAGCTTCCTCGACTACCTCTTCCTGGCCTATTGCACCGCCACCGCCTTCAGCCCCACCGGCGCCGTTCCACTCACCGCCCGCGCCCAGTTGCTGATGCTGGCCCAGAGTGCCATATCCCTGGTCACCCTGGCGCTGATCGCCGCCCGGGCGATCAACATTCTCGGGAGTTGAAGGTTCGGAGATACTTGGCCGGTGTCCAGAACTTCGCTACCGCACCATGTCCATGAGCCCTGGCCATGGCGATGCCCGCCTGATCGGGGCCACGCCCTTCCCCCGCGAGCATGAGCACACCGACCTCGGTGCCTACCTGGGCAGCCTGGAGGGCCAGGTGCACGCAATGGCGTTGGAGATCGATGCCCTGCGCGAGTTGCTCCAGGAGGCTGGTCTGCTGACCACCGCTGGCTTCAGCGCCCGGGTGCGCGAGATCGATGGCCGTGATGGGGTGGTGGATGGCCGCCTGCAGCACCGCACCGACCAGTCGTGCCGGTCCTGCGGCCGCAAACTGAGCTGGAACGCCCGCCGTTGCGTGTATTGCGGCAGCACCGATCTGGCGATCGC
>JBAXOO010000275.1:0-3350 GCA_037133235.1 Cyanobium sp. ELA507 | reverse complement strand
CCCATAGCCCCAGCACCACCCCCTGCTCCGGCATGCCGCCCAGCTCGAAGTGGTGATGCAGCGGCGCCATCCGGAACAGACGGCGGCCCTTGCCGCTTTCGTCCTTGGTGGCCTTGTACACCCACACCTGCAGGATCACCGACAGCGATTCGGCCAGGAATACCCCGCCCATCAGCAGTAGGGGCCAGAGGCTGTCGCTCAGCAGAGCTACGGCTGTCAGGGCGGCCCCCATGGCCAAGGAGCCCGTGTCGCCCATGAACACCCGAGCGGGGTGGCGGTTCTGGCTCAGGAAGCCGAGCCAGCAGCCCGCCATGGCGGCGCAGAAGGCCGCCATGGAAGGATCCCCGCCGTTGCCCCGCAACATCAACTGCAGGGCCATGCCCGTGAACACCACGGCGCCGCAGCCGGCGGCCAGGCCATCAAGGCCATCGGTGAGGTTGGTGGCGTTGCTCTCCGCCAGAAACACAAACAGCCCGATCGGCCAGATCAGCAGACCCACCGGCAGCAGCCAGCCGAAGGGCAGGGATATCACCGTTGGGTTGCCACCGCCAAGCCAGCCCCCCAGGGCGGCCCAGATCAGGAAAAGCAGCGCCACGCCCGCCTGGAGCAGCAGTTTTCCCCGCGGCGTCAGGCCGGTGTTGCTGCGCTTGGTGAGACTGCGCCAGTCGTCAAAGGCGCCGATCGCCAGGTAGGCCAGGCTCACGGCAGCCACCGCCAGCAGCCGGGGATCCCCCGGGCTGGTGAGGCCGCCGACCAGCACCCCCACCGGCACCACCAGCAATCCGCCCATGGTGGGAGTGCCGGCTTTGCTGTGGTGGCCCTGCGGACCCTCTTCGCGGATCACCTGTCCCAGCTTCAGCTGACGCAGCTTGGGCACGCCCCATTGGGCCACCCCGGCGCTGACGAGTGCGGCCACCACCAGGGGCACCGTGAGCGCGGAGTTGGGAACAAGCAGATCGCTGGCCAGGCAGCCGAGAAGGAGCAGAGCCGCCAGCAGGGCGGCCGGGATCCTGCCGTCGTGGAAGGTCATGGCGTCGGAGTTAGGGACCTTGGTATTGCCGACCCAGTCTTCCTTAGACCTCAGTCCTCCCAGTCTTCTTCCGACTGTTCCTCGGGCTGGTTGTAATCCTCCTTCTCACCCATCAGGGCGGAGAGCTCCTCCTCTTCCACGGTGCTCACATCGGTGCTGGCACTTTCCTCATCGGCCACCAAGCGGCCGCTGGCCTCCAGCAGGCTGAGCAGATCGGGCTCATCCCGCAGGGGTAGCACCGGCGCCGGCTCGTCGCGGCGGTAGCGGGTGAGGGAGGGATTGATCGTGTCGAGGATGCTCATGCCGGGGGTGGAGGAAACTCCAGGGGGGAAGGGGATCAACGCTGCCGAGACCTCGACCTGCCCCAGGGGAGCTGGCCAAGGAGGCTGGGAAATGGGGCGGCGCAAACCGGCCCTTGGCGCACCCGATCCGTGGACCGATCAACCAATCTAACAACCTCAGCCCAACTTCTTTGCCATGGCCGGCCCCGACCCCTCCAAACTCCGCGGGATGGCCCTGCTTTGGACCCTCGCCCTTGGCCTGAGCGCCGCCCTGGTAGCCAGCGGCCGCCGCTGGCCCGATTCCCTCAACCCCCAGCCCCTGCTGGTTTGGAGCCTGCTGTTGCTGCCTCCTCTGGCTACCGCGGCCTGGTTGTGGCGCGGCTGGAGCCTGCCTGCCGCCGGCCAGGGGGGACAATCGGAGGCATCAACACAGGAGCAGCAGCGATGACGGCGACGGCACAGGGCGGCGCGCCACGGGCCAAAAAGGTGGTGCTCGCCTATTCCGGCGGTGTCGACACCAGTGTCTGCATCCCCTACCTCCTGCGGGAGTGGGGGGTGGACGAGGTGATCACCTTTGCCGCCGATCTGGGCCAGGGCGATGAACTCGAGCCGATCCGCCGCAAGGCCCTCGATGCCGGCGCCAGCCAGTCGATCGTTGGGGACCTGATCGAGCCCTTCATCACCGAATTCGCCTTTCCGGCGATCCGGGCCAATGCCCTCTACGAAGGCCGCTATCCCCTCTCCACCGCCCTGGCACGGCCCCTGATCGCCCGGCGGCTGGTGGAGGTGGCCCGCGAGGTGGGGGCCGATGCGGTGGCCCATGGCTGCACCGGCAAGGGCAACGACCAGGTTCGCTTTGATGTGGCCATTGGTGCCTTGGCCCCGGATCTCAAGGTGCTGGCCCCCGCCCGGGAATGGGGCATGAGCCGGGAGGAAACCATTGCCTATGGCGAGCGCTGCGGGATTCCGGTTCCGGTGACCAAGAAGTCGCCCTATTCGATCGACCTCAACCTGCTCGGCCGCAGCATCGAAGCCGGCGCCCTGGAAGATCCCAACGTGGAGCCCCCCGAGGAGGTTTATGCCATGACCGTGGCGGTCGATGCGGCTCCCGCCGCACCCCAGACCGTGGAGATCAGCTTCGAGCGGGGCAACCCCGTGGCGATCGATGGCGTGCGTCTGGATCCGGTGGCCCTGATCCGTCGTGCCAACGAACTGGCCGGCAGCCATGGCTTCGGCCGGATTGACATGGTCGAGAACCGGGTGGTGGGGATCAAGAGCCGCGAGATCTACGAGACCCCCGGCCTGCTCCTGCTGATCCGGGCCCACCAGGAACTCGAGAGCCTTACCCTCGCCGCCGATGTCCTCCGCACCAAGCGCCAGCTGGAAACCAGCTGGGCCGATCTCGTTTATCAAGGGCTGTGGTTCGGGCCCCTCAAGGAGGCCATCGATGGCTTCATCGACCGCACCCAGGGCAGTGTCAACGGCAGCGTGCGGGTGAAACTGCACCGGGGCAACGCCACGGTGGTGGGCCGCAGCAGCAGCAGCGACAGCCTCTATGTCGACAGCATGGCCACCTACGGCAGCGATGACCGCTTTGACCACCGCGCCGCCGAGGGCTTCATCTATGTGTGGGGTCTTCCGACCCGGCTGTGGTCGGCTCGGCACCGCCGCTGAAGGCCGTCTCCAGTGCCTCCTGCTGCCTCAGCTTCAGGGCGGTTCGCAGGGCTGGGGGCAGGAGGCCGTGGGGGCGTAGCGGGAGCGAATCCAGGTCGATGCCCGGTGCGATGGCCAGCAGTTTGCGGCGCAGGCCGTTGTTGTCGGCCTCGAGCCGGTGCTGCTGATCGATCACCTTGCTGAGGCCTTGCCGGAATTTGCGCTCGAAGATGGTGGGCAGGTCCTGCAGCATCTCCTGCAGGCCTTCCACCTCCTCCTGCACCTCCGCCAGTTGCCGTTCCAGGCGGCGGGTCGCTACGGCCAGGGAGGCATCATCTTCCCCGTTCGTGCGGTTGCCGGAGGTCGGCGTGGGGTCTTCAGCCGCT
>JBAXOO010000274.1:0-3352 GCA_037133235.1 Cyanobium sp. ELA507 | reverse complement strand
TACCCCGACCCTGGGTCATGGATCGGAGCTGGGTGGCATAGCCGAACATCTCGGCCAGAGGCACCTTGGCCTGCACTTTGGACAGGCCGTCGTCGACGGACTGTCCTTCGATCTGGCCGCGGCGGGATGAAAGGTCGCCGATGACGGAGCCGAGGAAATCCTCGGGGACTTCGACTTCCACCTTCATCATCGGCTCAAGCAGCACGGGATTGCACTTCTTGACGCCGTCTTTGAAGGCCATGGAGCCGGCGATCTTAAACGCCATCTCCGAAGAGTCGACGTCGTGGTAAGAGCCGTCGACCATGGTGACCCTGACATCGATCATGGGGAAGCCCGCAATCACGCCGGATTGGCAAGTTTCCTTCATGCCAGCTTCAGCCGGGCCGATGTACTCCTTGGGCACGATGCCGCCAACAATCTTGTTGACGAACTCAAACCCTGAACCCGGTTCGCCGGGCTCCATTTCGATCACCACATGGCCGTATTGGCCCTTGCCACCGGTCTGGCGGGCGAATTTGCCTTCGCCCTTGGCGCTGCCGCGGATGGTTTCACGGTAAGAAACCTGGGGTGCGCCGATGTTGGCCTCCACCTTGAACTCGCGGAGCATGCGGTCCACCAGGATTTCCAAGTGGAGTTCGCCCATGCCGGCGATCACGGTCTGGTTGGTTTCCGGGTCGGTGCGCACGCGGAAGGTGGGGTCTTCCTCCGCCAAGGACTGCAGGGCCTTGCCAAGCTTTTCCATGTCCCCCTTGGTTTTGGGTTCCACGGCCACGGAAATCACCGGTTCGGGAATGAACAGGGATTCCAGGATGATCGGGGAGCTCTCGACGCAGAGTGTGTCGCCGGTGGTGGTGTCCTTGAGGCCGAGTACGGCACCGAGGTCACCGGCTCGCAGTTCATCCACCTCCTCCCGATCGTCTGCTTTGAGCAGGATCAGGCGGGAGATCCGCTCCTTCTTGTCTTTGGTGGCATTGAGGACATAGCTGCCCTTCTGGAGCACACCGGAGTAAATCCTCACGAAGGTGAGCTTGCCGAAGGGGTCGGCCATCACCTTGAACGCCAAAGCGCTGAAGGGGGCACTGTCTTCGGCGGGGCGCACCGCTTCGGTGCCATCGGGAAGCAGACCCTGGATCGGGGGCACGTCGATGGGGGCGGGCAGGTAATCGACCACCGCATCGAGCAGCAGCTGCACACCCTTGTTCTTGAAGGCGGAGCCGCACAGTATGGGCACTAGGCCATGCTTGAGCACCCCTTCCCGGATGCCTTTGCGAAGCTGCGCTTCCGTGAGCTCGCCGGTCTCGAGGAAGACCTCAAGGAGTTCCTCGTCGGACTCGGCCACGCTTTCCATCAGGGCCGTGCGCCATTGGGCGGCTTCCTCCACCATGGAGGCGGGGATGTCGGTCTCCTCAATGTCCTGACCAAGGTCGTCCTTGTAGATGAAGGCGCGGTTCTTGACCAGATCAACGATGCCGATGAGGTCGCCCTCGGCGCCGATCGGCAATTGGATCGGGGCGGCGTTGGCGCGCAGGCGATCCTTGATCTGGCCGTAAACCTTGAGGAAGTCGGCGCCGGTGCGGTCCATTTTGTTGACGAACACCATGCGCGGCACCTTGTAGCGATCCGCTTGGCGCCACACGGTTTCCGACTGGGGCTGCACGCCACCCACCGCGCAGAATACGGCGATCACGCCATCAAGCACTCGCATCGAACGCTCCACCTCAATGGTGAAGTCGACGTGGCCCGGCGTGTCGATGATGTTGATGCGGTGGTCTTTCCAGCTGGTGGAAATGGCGGCCGCGGTGATCGTGATGCCCCGCTCCCGCTCCTGCTCCATCCAGTCGGTGACGGCGGCACCATCGTGCACCTCACCCATCTTGTGAACCACACCCGAATAAAAGAGGATCCGTTCGGTGGTGGTGGTTTTACCGGCGTCAATATGGGCTGCGATACCGATATTTCTGACGCGTTCAAGCGGGAAGGCGCGGGCCACGGGGATAGAGCTCCGAAGTGGGGTCAATAAAAGTGGGCATCAGTCTACCGATCGGCCTTCGGCGGGTCGGTGGGAGCCGGATCAGCCCTGATTTCCGGCTCGAACGGGTTTAGTAGCGGTAGTGGGCGAAGGCTTTGTTGGCTTCGGCCATCTTGTGGGTCTCTTCCCGTTTGCGGACGGCGCTTCCGGCTTCGTTGGCAGCATCCATCAGCTCCCCGGCCAGCTTTTGGGCCATGCTGCGGCCATTGCGGGCCCGGGAGAAGTTGACCAGCCAGCGCAGGGCCATGGCGGTGCCGCGCTCTTGCCGCACTTCCATCGGCACCTGATAGGTGGCACCGCCGACGCGGCGGGCGCGCACTTCCACCAAGGGGGTGGCATTGCGCACGGCCGTTTCGAACAGCTCCAGTGGATCGGCCCCGGTGCGCTCGTTGATCAGGGTGAAGGCATCGGAAAGGATCCGCTGGGCGGTGGATTTCTTGCCGTGCTTCATCAGACGGGCCACGATCATTGAGGCCAGCCGGCTGTTGAACTGCGGATCCGGCAGAACCGGGCGCTTTTCGGCGGCATTGCGGCGGGACATGGAAAAGAAGGGAGCGAGGAGTGGGGAAGGAAACGGCCGGAGCCTGGATTCAGGCCTTCGGGGTCTTGGCGCCGTACTTCGAACGAGACTGGCGACGATCCTTCACGCCGGCGGTGTCGAGGGTTCCGCGGATGATGTGGTAGCGCACACCGGGGAGATCCTTCACCCGACCACCGCGGATCAGCACCACGGAGTGCTCCTGCAGGTTGTGGCCGATGCCGGGGATGTAGGCGGTGACCTCAAAGCCCGAGGTGAGCCGGACCCGGGCCACCTTGCGCAGCGCCGAATTCGGCTTTTTGGGGGTCGAGGTGTACACACGCGTGCACACGCCGCGCCGCTCGGGGCAGGCCCGCAGGGCGGGAGACTTGGTTTTGCGGGTGAGGCGCTGACGCTCGGTGCGGATCAGCTGCTGAATGGTGGGCATCGAGGGCCGTGGCGCTGGTCGGAGGGACGGGTGGGGCGAGGCATCGGGGTGGATGTCCCGCAGCCGAGGCGTCGAGCCGAAGCGCCTGGTAAGAACGCAACGGAATCTCCGGTCGGACGTCCGACCGATTTCGACAATCCGACACCTTACTGCCCGACCGTCCCGCGTCCAGGGTCCCGGGCGAAGGCGGCGCCGCAGGCGCAGGTGCGCACCCCGCTGCTGGGGCGGACCAGGAAGCCACCACCGCTGAGGTCGCCCCGGTAGTCCAGCTGCAGACCGGTGAGCAGCGGCAACTGGGGGGCCGGGGCATGAAGGGTGATGCCATCCGCCCGGCCACCTTGCCGGCACACCGATTGCC
>JBAXOO010000273.1:0-3362 GCA_037133235.1 Cyanobium sp. ELA507 | reverse complement strand
GGATGGGGCAGCTTCATGTTGTCCATATAACCCACGAAATCGCGCTCCGTGGCGTTGCCGCCCAGCCTGGCGTTGAACGCCTTTTCTTCGGCCACGGAGGTGACGTTGCGGCCGGTGTAGTCGTGGCCTGGAAAGATCAGACAGCTGTCCGGCAGGGTCCAGATCTGCCCGGTGATCGAGTTCCACAGGGTGTGGGCGTTGCCCTGCTGGAAGTCGCAGCGGCCGCAGCCCCGCACCAGCAGCGCATCGCCGCTGAAGACCATCGATTGGTCATCGAGCACAAAGCTGATGCAGCCATCGGTGTGGCCCGGGGTGGCGCGCACCTCCAGGGAGCGGCCGCCGAAGACCACCCGATCGCCGTGGCTGAGTGGCAGGGTCACGTTCTTGGCGCGGGCGGCGGCCAGGCCGATGCTGCAGCCGGTGGCCGCGTGCATCAGCCAGCTTCCCGTCACGTGGTCGGCATGGGCGTGGGTGTCGAGCGAGGCCACCAGGTCGATGCCGAGCTCGTCGATCAGGGCGAGGTCTCGGCCGTGCTGATCGAAGACCGGGTCGATGATCAGCCCCTTGCCGCTGGGGGCTTCGGCAAGCAGGTAGGTGAAGGTGCCGGTGGGGGCGTCGAAGAGCTGGCGGAACAGCAGCGAGCTGCCGCCGGCAGCGGCCTGGAGCAAGGATCCCGGCGTAGGAGTGGCTGCCATGGGGAGGCGGTCGCCAACGGTTAGGAGCCTAGCCAGGCCAGTTGACCAGAAAAATTCTTGGGGAATGGCCCCGGGGCGTGCTTCTAAGCCCGCCGGTATCAAGGCCAGCTCTTGCTGGCCTTGGGCGATGCTCTGATCGTTCAGGATCAGCAAGAGTAAGATTGCCAAAAGAGCATCGACATGGCCGCATTCCAGATCACAACAACCGCTGGGGCAGTCTTTCCTTGTGCTGATGCTGATTACATTCTTGACGCTGCGGAAGCGGTAGGCCTGGCCTTGCCCTATTCCTGCCGATCAGGCGATTGCGGCACCTGTGCTGGCCTGATTATCTCGGGATCCGTTGATCAATCCGAACAAAACATTCTCACCAACGAGCTGATGGATGCCGGCTATGCCGTTCTCTGCCTCGCCAGGCCAACCAGCGACTGCACGATTAAAACCAACGTGGCCGACGATCTCAGTGAAACGCTTATGCCCCATCACTGAAGTCCCATCCCGGCTGCCGCTTTGGTTCGCCCTGGCCATGGCCGCCGCAGTTGCGACGCCCACGGCGGCTTTGGCCCATGCCGAGGCCAGCCATGGTGGGGGCTTGGTGGCGGGTTTTTTGCACCCGATCTCGGGCCTTGATCACGCCGTGGCCATGGTGGCCGTGGGGCTGTGGGGCGCCGTGCTCGGTCCGCCGGCCCTGTGGGTGCTTCCTGTGGCGTTTCCGATGGTGATGGCCTTTGGCGGCCTGTTGGGCCTGCTGGGGGTGCCGATGCCAGGTGTGGAGATTGGTATCGCCGTTTCCGGCCTGGTGATGGGGCTGATGGTGCTCCTTGAATTCAGGCCACCCCTGGCGGCCGCTGTCCTGCTCGTGGCGACCTTCGCCCTGTTCCATGGCTATGCCCATGGCGCCGAACTGCCGCCTGGAGGCAATGCCTTGCTTTACAGCCTGGCCTTTGTGGTCGCCACCGGCCTGCTGCACCTACTGGGGATCTTGCTGGGCGAAGTCCGTCGGTGGCCGGGCGGACGCCTCGGGGTGCGGGCGGCCGGCGCTGGGGTGGCTCTGGTGGGGTTTTGGTTCCTCAGGCGGGCCCTCCTATGAACACCCTGGCCGCCCTTGCCAGGCCACCGCTGCTGGTCCAGCCCCTGGCCCATCTGGTCCCCACCGGTCTGGGGCCCTGGGGGGATGGCATGGCCCGCTTGGTGCTGCAGCCCACCGACCTGCTCCTGGTGCTCGCCCTGGTGCTACTGGCCGCCCAAGCCGAGGGGCCCTGCGCTGAACGGTTGCCGCTGTTGCTGCCCCTGGCCTGGCTGCTGGGGGGGCTGGGGGGCTTCAGCCTTGCCGCCGAACTCCCCTGGATGCTCCCTTGCACGATTGCCGTGACGGCCCTGGGGCTGCTGGTGACCCTGGGTGTGCGATGGCGGGCCCGCATCGTTCTGCCGGGGGCGGCGGGCCTGGCCCTGCTGTTCGGTCTGGCAGCCGGTTCAAACCTCGCCGGCCATGCCGGTGGCCTGGCGGCCCTGGCCGGCGAAGCGGTGGCGATTGCGGTGCTCACCACGCTGCTGCTCCTGCCCCTGGCCCCGCCCCGACGCCGCTGGCTGGAGCTCGGGTTGCGGGTGATCGGCAGCTGGATCACGGCGACGGGGCTGTTGATGCTCGGCTGGTTGGTTCGCCATCCCCAGGGATGGTGAGGGGGCCTAGGGCATCAGCGCGGTGCTCGGCGGCAGCGGATCGATGGAGAGGGTCCATGGAGCGGATCCATGGAATGGTCCAAGACCCGATGGTGCTGACAACGCTTCATCTGCCAGTGCAGTCTTAACAGCGGCGTTCGGCATCATGCTGTTCAAGGTTCCGTTTCCGATCGCATCGCTCCGTGAATCACCTGTTCCCCAAACTCACCGCCGCAGCCCTGCTCCTGGCCACCGCCCTCCCCGGCAGAGCCTGGGCCGGCGCCGCCTTCAACCAGACCCTCAAGCTGCAGGGCATCAGTTTCCAGGTGCAGAGCAGTGGCGAGGGCTCCCAGCAGCAGCTCACGATCACCACTAAGGGCGCCAAGCCGCCGATCAAGCCGATTCGCCAAACGGTGAACGGTCAGGTGGTGGGCGCCGAAGTGGCCGATCTCAATAGCAACGGCCTGCCAGAGATCTACGTGTTTGTGCAGGGTGCCGGCAGCGGCAGCTACGGCGAAGTGGTGGCCTACGCCGTGATGAAAGGCGCCGAACTCTCCCCGATCACCCTCCCGAAACTCACGGGCGCCAACGCCCAGGGTTACCAGGGCCACGACGAGTTCCAGGTGCTGGAAAGCTGCCTGGCCCGCCGCTTCCCGATCTTTAAATACGGCGATAGCAATGCCAAGGCCACAGGCGGCCAACGGCAGATCTGCTACAAGCTCAAGGCCGGCGAGGCGGGCTTCATCCTGCAGCCCACCAGCGTGCTCAAGTTCTGAGGCACCGGCTCGCTCCCTCGCCATGCCCAATCGGGGCGAAACCAAGGCTCCGGCCCTCACCCACCTGGCGGTCGCTGGCTACCGCTCCCTGCAGCAACTTACCTTGCCCCTGGGCGGTCTCACCCTGGTGTGCGGCTCTAACGGCTGCGGCAAGAGCAACTTGTATCGCTCCCTGGGGCTGATCGCCGCCGCCGCCCGGGGCGATCTGGTGGCCGAACTTGCCGCCGAGGGGGGC
>JBAXOO010000272.1:0-3368 GCA_037133235.1 Cyanobium sp. ELA507 | reverse complement strand
GCGCTCCCGGCGCACCTTCTTCTTCCCCAACGACGAAGTGGTCCGCATCGACATGCTGCTACGGGTGGAACCGCTCAACGAACCCAGCAAGGGGGAAGCCGGCTACCTCTTCACCTGGTGGCCTGATCAAGCGATCGAGTTCTCCGCCCAGAAGCCCCTCGTTCCGCTCCAAGGCAGCATGGAGGGCCACCTCTGCGGCCACCAACTCCACCGCAACAAGGGCTTCCTCGACGACCAACCCACCCGCAGCCAGATCCGCCAGGTGGATGAGCACGAAGTGGCTTTTCAATCCAACTACCAGGACTGGAGCATCCTCGAGCACATCCGCCTGATCGATCAGGACCGCTACCGCGCCCGTTCGATCTACACCTGGCGAAAAGGGGTGCTGGAGCATGCCGAGGCGCTCCACGAGATCCGGATGGAGGAGGGCGGCAAGGCCCAGGGGCCGGTGGCCTGAATCCGAATTGGCACCGGCGGCGGAGCTACCTCGATGCATCAGCATGGGGAAGTCCGATCAAGCCTCCCTTGTCCTTTCCCCTTTGCGGTGCCCGGCGCCTGCTGGCGGCACCCCTCGTGGCCGTTCCGATTCTTCTGGCCGGAACCCCGGTCCAGGCCGCCCCGGCCACCCAGGCGGAGATGGGCCTCTACACCCGGATTGCCGCGGTGAACGTGTGCATCGCCCGCTCCGCCGGCATTGATTTCGACAAGGCCGTTGGCGTGGCAGGGGAAACCATCGCCCAGCTGATCCAGGGCCAGCACCAGGGCCTGATCCAACAGGTGGGCGATAAGCCCCTGTCGATCGAGCAGCTGCGCAAGGGTGCGGTTAACTCCGCCGTGCTCGGCGCCGCCGAAATCTGCCCCAAGGCAGTGCCACCGGACGTGATGAAGAAGGTGGAAGCAGCCCTGAAGCAGGCGCCCGGCAAGGCCCCCGCCAAATAACACCCCAATGGCCGCCGTTCGCCTCGCCGACTACCGGCCAGCTCCCTATCTGCTCGAGCGCACCGATCTGACGGTGCGCCTCTTTCAGGACCATGCCCTGGTGGAAGCGGCCCTGGCCTTCAGGCCCAATCCGGCGGCCGGAGCTCCCCCCTCCGCCGCCCAAGGCCTGGGCGAAGGGGTCGAACCCCTGGTGTTGATGGGGGTGGACCTGGCCCTTGAGAGCCTGGTGGTCGAGGGCACCCCCTTGGTGGAATCGGCCTTCGCCCAGGAGGCCGACCGCTTGGTGGTGATCGCTCCACCCCAGCGCCCCTTCCTGCTGGAAAGCCGGGTGCGGATCCACCCCCACACCAACACCACCCTGGAGGGCCTCTACACAAGCGGCGGCCTCTTCACCACCCAGTGCGAACCCGAAGGCTTCCGCCGCATCACCTTCCATCCCGACCGCCCCGACCTGCTCAGTTGCTTCCGGGTGCGAATCGAAGCCAACCAGAGCGAATGCCCGGTGTTGCTTTCGAATGGCAATTGCGTCGAAACGGGCCTGCTGCCGGCCGATGCCGCCAACGAATCCGATGGGGCTGATTCAGGCGAGCGGCATTACGCCGTTTGGGATGACCCCTTCCCCAAACCTTCTTACTTGTTTGCCCTGGTGGCGGGCGACCTGGAGGAAGTGCGCGGCTCCTTCACCACCGCCGCGGGCAATCCCGTGAGCCTGCGGCTGCACGTGGAGCACGGCGATGGACCCACCACCGCCCACGCCCTGGCCTCCCTGCAGCGCAGCATGGCGTGGGATGAACAGGTCTATGGCCTGCAATACGACCTCGACGAATACAACATCGTTGCCGTGCGCCATTTCAACATGGGCGCCATGGAGAACAAGAGCCTCAATATCTTTAACTCCAAGCTTGTTCTCGCTGATGCCGAGACGGCAACGGATGCCGAGTTGGAGCGGGTGGAGAGCGTGATCGCCCACGAATACTTCCACAACTGGACCGGCAATCGCATCACCTGCCGCGACTGGTTCCAGCTCTCCCTGAAAGAAGGCCTCACGGTGTTCCGTGACCAGAACTTCAGCGCTGATCTGCATGGGCACGCCCTGAATCGCATCGAGAATGTGGCGATGCTGCGCAATACCCAATTCCGAGAAGATGCCGGTCCCACCGCCCACCCGGTGCAACCGGATAGCTATGAGGCGATCGACAACTTCTACACCACCACCATCTATGAAAAGGGCGCGGAGGTGATCCGCTGCCTCCACACCCTGCTCGGAGAGGAAACCTTCCAGCGCGGCATGGCCCTCTACGTGGAACGCCACGACGGCAGCGCCGCCACCTGCGCCGATTTCGTGCAGGCGATGGAAGATGCCGCCATCGGGACCTCGCTCAGCTTTGACTTCAACCGTTTCCGCCGCTGGTACCACCAGGCCGGGACGCCGGTGCTGCGCATCCAGCGGCACTGGGAAGCCGACGAAGGCTGCCTCGAACTCACCATCCAGCAGCACACCCCGGCCACGCCTGGCCAAGCCGATAAGCAACCGGTGGTGATCCCCCTAGCCATGGGACTGGTGGGCCAGGCCGGCCGGGCCCTGCTGCCCCGCCTAGAAGGAGAAAGCCCCGAGCAGGCGGAGGAGGCCACCCTCGATCCCAACCGCTGGGGGCGCAGCACCCGGCTGCTGGTGCTTCAGGACAAGGAGCAGCGGCTGCGCTTTGAAGGCCTTCCCAAGCAGAGCCAACCGCCGGCCCTTTCGCTGTTGCGCCATTTCTCCGCACCGGTGCGGCTGGAGATGGGGCGGCCGATTGGGGAGCTGGTGCACCTCTTCGCCACCGACAGCGATGCCTTCGCCCGCTGGGATGCCGGCCAGATCCTGCTGCGCAAGGCGGTGCTCGCCCGGGCCATCGGCAACCCTGAAGCGGGCCTGGAGGAGGAACTGATCGACGCCTTCGGGCGAATCCTGGCGGACCCCTCCCTGTCCGAGGCCAGCCGGGCGGCCCTGCTGGCCCTTCCGGGCCTGGCGGAACTGGAGGAGGCGATGCCGATCAGCGATCCCCCTGCCCTGTTTGCAGCCCTGCTGGGCCTGCAACAGCGCTTTGGCGAAGCCCTCGCCGAGCCGCTGCAGAGGGCTCTTGAGCGGATCACACCCCAGTGGCCCCTGGCCTGGCCCGCCGGCTGTGGCGACCGCAGCCTCACCGGCACCATTTGGTCCTGGCGGGTGGCCGCCGGCGACGAAGGCGCCATCGCCGCCGCCCGCGCCGCCGTGGACGGCAGCTCGATGACCCTGGCGCGCTCGGGTCTGCGGGCGCTGCAGTGCCAGCCGATCCCGGCTCGGGAGGCGGCCATGGCGGCCTTCCACGACCGCTGGGAGAGCAAGCCGGTGATCCTCGATGCCTGGTTTGCCCTGGAGGCCTCCGCCCCCTTTGCGGATGGTTTGGAGC
>JBAXOO010000271.1:0-3371 GCA_037133235.1 Cyanobium sp. ELA507 | reverse complement strand
GGCCTGGAGCGAGCCCCTCCATGTGGTTCGCCTCGACGGCGCCTTCAACCGGGGGGTGGTTGCCCCCCGCGCCGACGCCGCCCGCGCCAGTTGCTCGGGGGGGGCGTTGAACTGGGTGTCGATGGCTCCGCCCAGCCAACCGCTGGAGCTCGAGGTGCAGCTCCGTTACCGCAGTGCTCCTGAGCCGGCCTTGCTGACGCCTTTGGATCGCCAAGGCCTCTCGGCCCAGCTGACCTTTCGGGATCCGCAGTTTTCGATCACCCCCGGCCAGGCGGCGGTGTTCTATGCCGGCGAGGTGCTGCTTGGCGGTGGCCTGATCCAGAGCTGATCCAGAGCTGCTTATCGCTCATTGCCAGCCGCTAGGGGCTCGGCTTGTTTGAGTTCGCTGCGGAGGCGATTCATGGCGGCTTCGACCACCACATGCATATCCATGTATTTGTATTCGGAAAGTCGGCCGCCGAAGATGTGGTTGGGGAGGGCTTGGGCTTGCTCGCGGTAAAGGTTGTAGGTGTGCTGGTTGGCCAGGCTATTGACCGGGTAGTAGGGGATGCGATCGGGTGTGCAATCCTGCGGATATTCCCGCGTCACGATCGTGACATCGGATGGGCTGGATTCGAAATGCTTGTGCTCAATTGTGCGGGTATAAGCAACGCTGTGGTCGCAGTAATTGACCACGGCATTGCCCTGGTGGTTGACCGATTCAATCAGGTCGTGCTCGAAATCCAGGGAGCGATATTCAAGGCGGCCGTGGCAATGGTCGAAAAACTCGTCAATGCAGCCGGTGTAAACCGTTTTGGTGGCCAGCGAATCGAAATAGGGGCGATTCTCGAAATAATCGGTGTGCAGCCGCACCTCAATGCCCTCCAGCATGCGCTCAAAAAGGGCGGTGTAGCCGCCGATCGGAATGCCTTGGTAGCGATCGTTGAAGTAGTTGTTGTTGAAGGTGAATCGCAGCGGTAGGCGCTTGATGATGAAGGCGGGTAGTTCGCTCGGGTGGCGGCCCCATTGCTTGGTGGTGTAATCGCGGATCAAGGTGGTGTAGATGTCCGTGCCCACCAGGGAAAGGGCTTGTTCTTCCAGGTTGGAGGGTTCGCCGCGGAACCGCTGGGCCTCGATCTTTTGGAGGGCCTGCTCAGGGGTGTGAACCTGCCAGAGCTCATGAAAGGTGTTCATGTTGAACGGCAGGGAATAGAGCTTGCCGTGGGAGAAGGCCTTGGGGGAATTGATGTAGTTGTTGAAGTCGGCGAAGCGGTGCATGAAATCCCACACCACCCGGTTGCTGGTGTGGAAGATGTGGGCACCGTAGGTGTGCACATTGATGCCGTGCCGTGCCGTGGTGTGGCAGTTGCCGCCGATGTGGGGCCGTTTGTCAATCAGCAGGCAGCGCCGACCCGCGTCGGTGGCCAGCCGGGCGAAGGTGGCGCCGTAGAGGCCGCAACCGACAATCAGGTAGTCATAGGGGGGGCCTTCGCCCTCTTCGCGCTGCAAAGTCAAGGGAGTCGCGGCAGGGTTTTCAGCCAGGTTGTGATCGCCAGGGAAGGCCGGCCAGCGGCGGGTGGCTGGGCAAGCAATGGGCCTTGCGCGCCCGATCCGATTTGACTGCAAACTAACACGATCCACCGGCCTAACGCCCAGGCACGCCAGGGAAATGCCGGAGGCCACTGCTAGCCTCCGCCCCATTGGCGCGGGTATCGATGGGCTGTTCGGTTGACCCGTTGCCCGGTCGTCTAGATGCAGCCCAACCTTTGGGGCAGCGGGCGCTGGGCCCAGGCCCTGGGCTTGCGAGTGGTTCGCCTCAGTCCGGAGGATGGGCATGAAGCCCACCTATCGGATCGCCTCCAGCGACTACCTCGACCGGGACGTCTACCTGAACGTGCGTTGCTTCTATGGCAATGCGGGCTATCGCCTGGTTGGGGACCCCTCCCGATCGGTTGATCTGCTGGTCGTGCTGCGCGGTGATCAGGGCACGGCCGACAGCGACTTCGGCGGTGAGATCCACCTCTACGACTACGTCAAGGAGTATCAGGTCGATTGGTTGCAGCGCTATCCGGCGGCCCGCTCGATCGTGTTGGTGTCGCTGGATGGGGATCCCCTCCAGCGGTCGGATCCTCGGCTGCGATCCGTGCGGGCCTACCTGCCGGTTATCCCCGGGCTCTGGACCTGCCGCTCTGCCTCCCGGCGCCCGCGGCCGGTGCATGTCTCCAACTACAAGCGCATGCCCGGCGATCCCTTTCAGGAGGAGTTGCTCGCCCTCATCCATGCTGGAAAAGTGGAGGTGTATGGCAACCGCTGGGATCGGGTGGGGGTGCGGGCCAGACCCCTGAGCTATCTGCAGGCCAACCGGCTGATCGCGGCTTCGGCCAGCTGTTTTGGATTGATGTGGCCCTACCAGCGGGGCCTCACCCTCTCCGGCCGGATGTGGCAGGCCCCTCTGAATGGTTGTTTCGTGCTCAGTGAACCGGGCACCGATCTCTTGGGCTGTCCCGGGGTGTTGGAGCGCGAGCGCTTCGACCTCGCCTCCGCTTCCCTGGCTTTTCCCCCCGAGCGCTGCAATGCCCTGGCCCGGCAGGCCGCCGCCTTCTGGGGTGGGCACACCCGCTCCCTGGCCGCCGCCCTCGGCTTTACAGCCCCATTCGACCTGGCGGGTCCGCGGGTGCGGCGGCTGCGGTGGTTGCTGGTGCTCTGGGACCTGGAGTTCCATCGAGAGCGCCTGCAGGCCGCGGTTGGGACCTGGCTGGGCCCCCCTTTGGCTCGCCTGCGGCGCGCGGTTGCCCGGTTGGCCCGAGCCCTGCACCTCCATCCCCGCCAGCTGGCCGAACGTCGCCGGGGGCCTCACCAGTAGGGATCGCTGGCGAGGCTTATCCGCAGGGGTTTGCCGCTGACGGCCGGAACGGCCCCGATGCAGGCCCGCACCACGGTGCCGTTGACCTCGATTTCGCAGGCACCGCAACTGCCGCTGCGGCAGGCGGTGGGAATCACCTGGCCGGCCCGGCGGGCTGCCGCCAGCCAAGGTTCCCCTGCTGTGGCCTCACTGCGGCTGCCATCGGGCCAGAGGATCACCACCGGGGCAGCAGCCATCTCAGCCATCGGGGGCGAGCAGGGGGGTGAGATCGACATGCCGCTCAAAGGCATCCGCCAGGCGGTCCAGGAGTTGACTGCGTTGGGCGGCGTGGCTGATCGGCTGGGTTGGCAACGGGGGCAGGGCGCGGCGGCTGCGCAGGGTGTTGAGCCAGCGGCGCCGCCAGGGCCCGTTGTCGAAGACCCCATGGAGGTAGGTGCCGGCCACCCAGCCTCCGCTGGCTGTGTTTCGCCACCAGCCCAGGTCCTCCGCCGCACTGAAGCGGGCGGCCGAGGCGGAGGCCCGCCCCTCC
>JBAXOO010000270.1:0-3377 GCA_037133235.1 Cyanobium sp. ELA507 | reverse complement strand
GGGCAGGGGCGGGCCCTCCAGGCGACCGGTGGCCGCTACCACCCGGACGCAATCGGCAATGGCGGCCTCCAGGCTGGGAAACTGGCGGGCCGCCTCCAGCACCGCCAGGCCATGGACCGCCATGCGGCGTGCTTCGGGATCGAGGGGATCACAGCGGGGGGCCACCAGGCGGAGCCCGCTGATGCCGAAATTGGCGCAGAGCCGGGCCACGCTGCCCACATTGAGGGGGCCGGCGGGCTCCACCAGCACCACATACAGCGCCGCGGGCGGCTTCCAGGGCGGCGTCAACGGGGCGACCTCAGGGCGGGCTGTGCAGGAAGGTCAGCAGGTCAGCCATGGCCTGGGGGTCGGGCTGGAAGCGGGGCATCGGCGGCGTGCGGCCACTCATCACCTGCTGGATCAGCTGGCGATCGTTCTTGCGGCGGTCCACGCCATGGAGGTTGGGGCCCACCAGGCCCTGGGCGGCCAGGCCATGGCAGCCGGCGCAGTTGAGCCGGAAGAGGCGGCCGCCCTCCTGGGCCGATCCCACCCGCTCCAGGACGGCCTGGCTGTAGGGGTCGCGATGGGCCGCCGAGAGCAGCACCAGGGCCAGCACCGCACAGGCCACGGCCGCGAGCAGCACCAGGGCGGTGATCACCCCGCGACGGCCGGCGGCGGGCTCAACCGCCAGGTCCGGTCCGTTGGGAATCGAGGGGGGGGAACCGGTCACGGATGGTGGCAAGGACTCGCCAGGGAGGCCCTGGCCATGGAAAGATTGTGCAACGAACGCACCCCTAAGCGCGCGCCATGATTGAACCCCTTCTCTGCGGCATCGTGCTGGGCCTGATTCCCGTGACTCTGGTGGGGCTCTTCGTGGCGGCCTGGAACCAGTATCGCCGCGGTGGCGCCCTCGGCGGCTGAGGCAGCCCCTCACCCTTGCAGCGCCACGGGCTGACCCTCCTGCTCCAGCAACAGCACCGTGCTGCCTCCGTAGCGTCGGGGTGGCCGGCTAACCCAGCCGTCGGGAATGGCCGCTAGTGCCTCGCTGGGGCATTCCCACACCAGCAGGCCTCCAGGGGCCAGCCACCCGCCCGCTGCCACGGCTTCGCTGATCGGGCGGTGCAGGCCGGCCGGCCAAGGGGGGTCGAGATAAATCAGATCGAAGGGGTCCAGGCAGCGGGCCGCTGGTCCAGGATCCAGCCAGCCCTGGACCTCGGCCCCATGGACCTCAAACCGCGGCCCCCCGGCGCCAGACCCTTCAGGCTGCAGGCCCCGCGCCACCGCCTCGAGATTGGCCCGGGCCACGGCTGCCACCCGCCGGTCCCGCTCCACGGCCACCACCCGATCGGCACCGCGTTGCAGGGCCTCGCAGGCCATCACGCCGCTACCGCAGCAGAGGTCGAGCCAATGGCAGCCCGCCAAGCGATCGGCCAGCAGGTTCATCACCGCCAGCCGCACCCTGGCCGCCGTGGGCCGAGCCACCGTTCCGGGCGGACTCAGCAGGCGCCGGCCACCGCTGATCCGCAGACTCACGGCGCCGCCACCCAGGCCAGCCAACGCCGCAGCATCGCCTCACCCACCGCGCCCGATTTCTCCGGATGGAACTGGCAGGCGGCGATGCCTCCCTGCCAAACCGCTGCGGTGACAGGGGTTCCCGGCCAGTCGACCTGGGCGGTGGTGCTGCGGGGATCCCGCGGATCGGCGGCGTAGGAATGCACGAAGTAAGCCCAGGCCGGCGGCAGCCCAGCCCGCTGCTGCCGGCTGGGCTCGGCCGGCAGCAGGGGCGCCCAGCCCATGTGGGGGCTGAGATGGCCGACCACGCGAGGCAGGGCCCGCACCCGCCCCGCCAGCAGCCCCAACCCCTCATGGCGGCCCTCGTCACTGGCTTCAAACAGCAGCTGGAGCCCCAGGCAGATGCCGAGCAGAGGCTGGCCAGCCGCCGTGGCCCGCTGCAGGGCCCGATCCAATTCGGCGGCGCGGAGCCGCTCCATGGCGGGATCAAAGGCCCCCACCCCGGGCAGCACCAGAGCATCACAGCCGTCGATCGCCGCCGCCGTGGTCACGGGTTCGACGCTGGCACCAAGCCGCTCAAAGGCTCGCTGCACCGAGTGCAGGTTGCCCATGCCGTAATCGATCAGGCCAAGGCGGGTCATAGCGGGCTGGCCCCTGAGGGGATCCCCGGCATCACCACCACGGCATGGCTCTCGCGGAGGAAAGGGCCTGCGCCGCTACTGGCCGCCTCCATCACGCCGGCGCCGGCGCCCGTCATCCCATCAAAACCAGCCTCCACCGCCAGCTGGGCCAGTTCCTCGGCTAAGTGATCACAAGGATCTTCCTCGTAGCTACGGGCGGAGCCGAACACCGTGATCTTGCGCACCCGCCGGTAGGGGCGGAACACCTCCAGGGCTTCGCTGATGTCGGCGAGGCAGCCGCTGATCAGGCGCCACTCCGGAAAATCCCGCTCCTGGCGCGCCACCTGCAGCAGTGACACCACAGCCTTCTGAATCAGGCGCCGCTGGGGATGGCCCTGGATCTGCTCCTCAAGCACCGCGAGTGGAGTCCTCTCCGCGGCGGTCTCGGAAACGGGGGAAGGGGTGGGGGCCAGGGCTGGAGCTCAGAGGTACTTGGTGATGGTGCCCGAGAGGGTGGTCTTGGGAACGGCGCCAACGACGGTATCCACTTTCTGACCGCCCTTAAAGATCATCAGGGTGGGAATGCTGCGGATGCCGTACTGGCTGGCCACATTGGGGTTCTCATCGGTGTTGAGCTTGAACACCTTGATCTGACCCTCGAATTCCTTCGCGATTTCATCCACGATCGGCGCCACCATCCGGCAGGGCCCGCACCAAGGAGCCCAGAAATCCACCAACACGGGTACATCGCTCTTGAGCACATCCTGCTCGAAGGACGCATCGGTGACGGCAGTAGAGCTGGACATTCGGGGCTGGATCGGATGATGGGGAATCTAGCAACCTCTTTCCCACCGATCGATCGCCCGAAACCGAGCGTTGCAGGGGGGATGCGGCCCGCATCACCGCCACGAAAGACAAAAAGCCCGGGCGCGCCGGGCCGGGGGGTGTGAGGAGTGTGCGAGCCGTAGCCCCCACTCCTTGAGGGTAGCGCCATCCCGCCACGAGGCAGGACGGTCTTGCAATGGGACGTGCCCTATTTGCCCATGCCGAGCTGCTGGGCTTTCTGGTAAACCTTGCCCTCAGTGAGTAGGGAGGGGGCCACCACCACCTCCACCTGCTGCATCTCCTTCAGGGTGCGGGCCCCGAGGGTGCCCATCGAGGTTCGGATACACCCCAGCAGGTTCTGAGTGCCGTCATCGAGGCCGGCCGGGCCCCGCAGGATCTTCTCGAGGCTGCCGGTGGTGCCCACCTTGATGCGGGTGCCGC
>JBAXOO010000269.1:0-3390 GCA_037133235.1 Cyanobium sp. ELA507 | reverse complement strand
GCCAGGCCGGCCGCACCGCTTCACCGCTTGTGCGTCCCTCGGCGCGGATCTCGAGAATGCGCCCGATCGCCCGATCCATGGCGGCGGCCATGGCCTCGTGCATCGCCCTCGGTTCACTGCCCTCCACGAAGATTGGCTCCCAGCCGTAGCCGCGCATCAGGTTCGCCAGCTCGTCATGCGGGATTCGGGCCAGCAGGGTGGGGTTGGCGATCTTGTAGCCATTCAGGTGGAGCACCGGCAGCACCGCCCCATCGCTGATCGGGTTGAGGAACTTGTTGATGTGCCAGGAGGTTGCCAGGGGGCCGGTTTCGGCCTCCCCATCACCCACGCAGGCCAGGGCGATCAGGTCGGGATTATCGAAGACGGCACCACAGGCGTGGGAGAGCACGTAACCCAGTTCGCCCCCCTCGTGGATCGAGCCGGGGGTTTCCGGGGTGCAGTGGCTGCCGATGTGCCCGGGAAAGGAAAACTGCTTGAAAAAGCGACGCATCCCCACCGAGTCCTGGCCCTTGTCGGGGTAAACCTCGCTGTAACTGCCGTCGAGGTAGGTGGGGCCCAGCACCCCAGGGGCGCCATGGCCGGGGCCCGACAGGTAGATCATGTCGAGGTCGTGGCGGCGAATCACCCGATTGGCGTGGGCCCAGATGAAGGCTTGGCCCGGTGAAGATCCCCAGTGGCCCAGCAGCCGCGGCTTGATGTGCTCAAAGCGCAGGGGTTCGGCCAGCAGGGGGTTATCGCGCAGGTAGATCATCCCCACAGCCAGGTAATTGGCGGCGCGCCACCATGCATCGATCCGCTGCAACTCCTGCTCATGATCAGGGCTGGAGAACTGAGCCTCGTAAGGGGCCGCAGAGGAAACGATCATGGCCTTCATTGACGTGGGTGATTCACTCAATGGTGGCCTGCGGCCGTTAAGACGGCGCTAAGTCAGCCGCCCTGGGGGCGCAAGTCAGGGATCCAACATGCACAGCCAAGCTTGTTGAGGGAGCCTCAGCAGCCCATTAACCAGTCCTACGCGGCCTGCGGTGCTTGAGCCAAGGGCTTCGGGGGGGAGCCCGATGCCGCAGCGGGCCAGTGGGCACTGGCTGAGGCGCCAACCAGCGCCACATCCACGGCATGGATCGCATCAGCCAAGGTGCTGATGGCGCCAAAGGAATAAGGGGGCTTGCCGAGAGCTTTCGAAACGTTCGCAGTGGGACTCATGGCTGAAGACAACCGTTGGGATGGATATTGATTTGATGTGTCACGTTTGGCAGCTCCTTTCTTAACCACCCGTTCTCCCTGGTGGAGCAAGGTGGCTTTGCCGGCGAACTAAGCCATCAGAATCATGGATAGCTTTATTTCGGGTGGATCCATGCAGGCATCAGCCAACCAGCTGTTCGAGAAGGAGGCGGAATTCCGGAAGGAGACGATCTACTTCATCGTGATCGATCGCTTTTTTAATGGCAACAGAGCCAATGACGGGATTAGCAAGCAGGGACTTCACGATCCGAGTCTCACCCATTGGGGGCATTATTGGGGTGGTGATCTAGAAGGCATCATCGAGAAGGCCGACTACCTCAAGCAGCTTGGCATCACAGCCGTGTGGCTCTCTCCTCTTTTTGAGCAGGTCGATGACATTGAGAATGGCCATGGTCCCATGCACGGCTACTGGACCAAGGACTTCAAGCGCGTCAATCCCCATTTCGTCAGCGAGGGTGAATCGACCTCACTGAAGACTTGCCTCACTCTGCGCCGAATGATTGAGGCCCTGCATGAACGGGATATCAAGATCGTTCTGGATATTGTCTGCAACCATAGCTCTCCTCAGCTACATGGCAGCAAGGGGGTTGTTACGGATGATGGTCTGCCGCTCGCCGACTTTCACCATGACAGCAATGACTTTTATCATCACTATCCTGAGATAACCGATTGGGATGATGAATTTCAGTTGATTCATCATGAAATGCTCGGACTTGCCACCTTTAACGAGCAAAATATCGATTTCAGGAATTATATCAAAAGCGCCATCAAGGCCTGGCTTGACCTTGGCTTCGATGCCTTGCGCATCGACACCCTCAAGCACATGCCGGTGTGGTTCTGGCAGGAGTTTGTGGCGGACATTCAGGCCAGCAAGCCCGACGCGTTCCTGTTCGGGGAGTATGGCTTCGGCTCGCCCTGGGATGGGCGTTATCTGCACTATGCCAATGACACTGGAGTTTCGGTGCTGGACTTCGCTCTTGCCGGGGCGATCCGCTCCGCCTTCAGCGGCCAGGAGCCAGGGGGCTTCCACCTCATTGAGCGGGTGTTGGCGATGGATCCGGTGTATCGGCGCTCCACCGCGCTGGTGACCTTCATCGAGAACCACGACATGCCTCGCTTTCTCTCGATCTGCTCCAGCCACGCGGATCTGGAGCTGGCCACGGTGCTGCTGCTCACGCTGCGCGGCATTCCCTGCCTGTTTTATGGAACCGAGCAGTATCTGGTGAACGACACCAATGGCGGCAATGATCCCTACAACCGGCCGATGATGGAGTCGTGGGAGACGGGATCAAGACTTTCGGAGATCATCCGTCGTCTAGCCCTGCTTCGCAAGACCAATCGCGCTCTTGCCTACGGACGGCATGGGCAGAAGTACATCTCGGAAACGATTTATGCCTACACTCGTCGGTATCGGGATAATCGGGTGTTCGTAGCCGTCAATAAAGGTGATTCCGCCAGCTGCACCATTGACCATACCGGCCTTCCCGAAGGGCCCCACACCTGCCTGCTTTCGGGTAACAGCTTCTTGGTCGCTGAAGGGTCAATCCAAAATCTCGCCATCCCGGCCAAGGGTGCCGTAGTCCTCGCGGTGCAGGGAGAACCCCTGAAGGCCACCACGGTGGTCAAGTTTCAGATTAATGACTATGTCACCCATCCCGGCGAGTTGATGGCCGTTTGCGGTGATGCCCCTGAACTGGGGGCCTGGGATGTGGATCGGTGCCCCCATCTGGAATTCATCAACGGGGACGCCTGGTTCGCCGAAGTGGGTTTTGATGAATCGGCGGGAAGGCCGATTCGTTTCAAGTTCGTCGTGCTGCGCTCTTCTGGTCAGGAGCCCGTTTACGAGAATCTGGTTTGTCGCACTTTTCTGTTGCCAGGCAGCGGCTCGGTGAAGCTGGATCTGGACTGGGACCGCCAGTAGGCCCGCTGGCACTGGGGAATCAGGCTCACGCCACCAGGGGTGCGTTCCAGCACTTCACGGCCGGGATTCCCCTGTAATAGGAAAGGATGGTGAGGGTCGAGGTGTCAAGCAGGAAATGGGCGCCGTGGCTGGGCGACAGCTCAATCCAGCGGGCCACGAACACCCGCAACAGGTGTCCATGGGCGAACAGGGCCACCCTGCCGCCGTTCTCCCGCACCCGACGGATC
>JBAXOO010000268.1:0-3404 GCA_037133235.1 Cyanobium sp. ELA507 | reverse complement strand
GACGAGAATGAGACTGGGTTTTATGGATTAAGTCGTTTTGATCAGAGCTTCCTTGAACTATACAATGGCAATTGTGGGCTCATCGGCCACTTTTGATAAAGGTCGGCTTGATACGGCTACCAATAGCAATCCTGTTTCAGTGACTAAATCGATCCTAGGCTTCGGCTCTTCTACTGCGGTGAATAACAACGGCTCTGTGCCTACGTCTGTCCCGCTCAGCGGGACGTTTATCCAGGTCACCGATACCTACTCCGTGGGTACAGGTGGTAGGTTGAATTCTTTTAATAATACCTTTACGCAGACAGATTCAGTTCCCGGCCCCCTGCCCCTGCTGGGAGCCGGAATGGCCCTCGGCTTCAGCCGCAAGCTGAGGAGCCGGATCAAGGGCAGCGTCAAGGCCTGATTTCAGGTTCCTCCGCTGACGCTCGGCGCCGTCCCTTCGGCGCAGGAGATCGGCAGGATTGCTGATTCGTTTTCCTGCAAGGCCCCGCCATTCGGTGGGGCCTTTTTGTGTGGTGTTTGGAGTGGCGTTGTACGGGCTCAGCCGTGCCGCTTCAAAGCGTGCGCAAGCAGGCTGCGATCGCCTTCACATCAGCCAGGGCTTCAATCGCCGCCAGGGCCTGGCGGAAGTGGGATTCCTGCACCTCGTGGGTGATCACCACGATCTCGGCCGCAGGCTCACTAGCGGGCCCAGCAGCGGCCCCCGCCGGCGTTTCTCCATCCCCCTGGGCCGGGAATTGCACGATCGATTGGATCGAAACGCCCGCCTCCCCGAAGCAGCTGCCGATCCGGCCGATCACCCCCGCCTCATCGCGGGTGTGGAGCCTCACGTAGTTGCGGTGGCGCGAGCTGGAGCCATCCACCAGCGCGCAACGGCGCCAGCTGCTGGCGGCCAGCAGCGGATCGAGGCCCGCTTCGGCGCCGCCCACCTGGCGGATGCCGGCGATGTTGAGGATGTCGGCCACCACCGCCGAGGCCGTGGGGCCGGCGCCGGCGCCTGGGCCGTAAAACATCACCTGGCCCACCGGATCCCCTTCCACCAGGATCGCGTTGTTGACCCCGTGCACCCCCGCCAGCGGGTGGTGTTTGGGCAGCAGGGTGGGATGCACCCGCACATCCAGGGGGATGGCCTCGCCTGGGCCTTCCAGTCCATCGCCGACGCGCTCGGCCGTGGCCACCAGCTTGACCACAAAGCCCAGCTGGGCCGCGTAGGCCACATCGCGGGCATCGGGGCGGTCGATCCCCTCGGTGGCGATGCCGGCCCTGGAGACCGGCCCGCCGTAGGCCAGGCCCGCCAGGATCGCGATCTTGTCGGCGGCATCGCCCCCTTGCACATCGGCGGCCGGGTCGGCCTCGGCGTAGCCCAGCCGCTGGGCATCGGCCAGCACCTCGGCGTAGGCCGCCCCTTCATCGGCCATGCGGCTGAGGATGTAGTTGGTGGTGCCATTGATGATGCCGCTCACCCGCTGGATGCGGTTGCCCCCGAGCGATTGCTTCAGCGGCTCGATGATCGGGATGCCACCGCCCACGGCCGCTTCGATCAGCACATAAACGCCGCGCTCGGCTGCCGCCGCAGCGATCTCCTCGCCGTAGCGGGCGATCACCGCCTTATTGGCCGTCACCACCGGTTTGCCGGCGGCAATCGCCCGCAGGATCAGGCTGCGGGCCGGCTCCAGGCCGCCCATCACCTCCACCACGATCTCCACGGCCGGATCGTCGATCACCGCCTCGGGGCTGGTGGTGAGCAGGGCCGGATCGAGATCCAGGGGGCGGGGGCGGTCGAGATCGCGCACCGCCACCCGGCGCAGCTCCAGCTCGGCCACCAGGGGATGGCGGCCCTCCGGACCCATCAGGATCGCGGCCACGCCCGCCCCCACCGTTCCCAGCCCCAGCAAGCCGACACCGATCGCCATGGACCGCAGATCCCGCAATCCCCTGATCCTAGAAATCGGCGGGCAGACCCTTCGGCCCGCAGGGACATTGCCGCATAACAGCAAACTCCCTGGGGCGGTGCACCCTGATCCTGGGGCCAGCCTTGTTAAGCCTTGCCGCTGCCCTCGGGCGAGCCCTCACTGCCGGGGCCCGGCGCCCCCAAGGCCCCCTCCGGAGCCACCTGCCCAGCGCCGAATGCCGCCGCCTGGGCCTGCATGGTGCGCAGGATGTTGAGGAAGCCGTTGGCGCGGGAAGGGGTGAGGCTGGCCTGCAGGCCCGTGGCGGCCATGAAGGCTGGATCCACCGCCACCACCTGGGCCGGGGTGAGGCCCTCCAGCCCCTCGATCAGCAGGGCCAGCAGCCCCTTGGTGATCTGGGCGTCGGAATCACCCTGCCAGTGGAGTTTCCCCTCCACCAGCTCCCCCACCACATACACCTGGGAGACGCAGCCACGCACCTTGCACTCATCGCGCTTGAGGTCGTCGGGCAGGGGCTGCAGCCGCTTGGCCAGCCAGAGCACGTATTCGTAGCGGCGCTTCGGATCGGCAGTGCCGCCGAGGCGCTCCACCATCCGGTCGAGGGCCGGACTGACGCTGCTGCCCATGCCGGCGGCTCCCTTCAACCGCGGGGGCGTTGCAGGCGGGCCAAGCCACCGAGCAGGCCGAGGGCTGCCACCGGAGCCAGGCTCAGCAGCACACCGCGCAGGGGCAGGGAAGCCTGGCGGCGGCCAGCGCCGAGCTCGGAGAGTTCGATCCAATCGCGGTGGCCTGGCCCCGCATCCACCTGGATCTCAGCATCGCGGCCGGTGCGCTCCGGCAGGGCGAAGGCCAGGCGGCCCTGGGCATCGGTGCGGCCCAGCTCGATCGGCGTACCGCCCTGGGCGGGGATCAGGCGCACGGCGGCATCACGGGCTGGCTGGCCGTTGGAAAAGGCGCTCTGCAGCTCCATGCGGCCAGCGCTGATCGGCAGCGACGCTTGGAGTTGGGCGCCCTGGGCACCGCCCAGCAGGTGCAGGTCGGTCTGGATGGAGTGGGCCCCAGCGGCGAGGGGAGCGAGCGCAAGGCCGGCAGCGCCGAACAACAAGGCAAAGGTGGAGCGGCGCATGGCGATGGTCGGGAACAGAAGCAGATTTAACCAGCTTTCCAGCGATTCTCGCTGCTCCGGCCGGCCTGCACCATTCTGGCCACCGAAGTGACCATCATCGAGAGGGCATCGCAGCTTTCGCCGCGGGCCTGGAGCTCGGCAGCCAGGATCCGCTCGGAAGCAGTGGGGGCTTGCGGATAGGGAGTCGTCGGGGCGGCGGCGGAAACGGTAAGGGTCCTGGAGGCCATCCAGGGGGCCGATCGAAGCGTGTCCAAGGAGCCGGGTTGTCGCACCGACTGATCCTGGCAAATCCCGGCCTGGAGCGCGCATCCTGCTGTGATGCGTTACACGGCGGCCAGGCCGTGCAGGCCATCGCCATCGAGCCAGCC
>JBAXOO010000267.1:0-3410 GCA_037133235.1 Cyanobium sp. ELA507 | reverse complement strand
AAGCCGAATTGCAGCGGGAGCCACACGTTGCCTGAGGGCAAGACCAACCAGAACGGCAAAGCGGCCGCTGGAAGCAGCAAACCGGTGATTCCTGCGCCGCTAGCCCCCGGCTCCCAGGGGCCGCCCTGATGCCGGCGGCGCCGACCAGCCGCGCCCGGCGGGCAGCCCGACAACCTGCTGGATCGCAGGGCCCGCCAGGGCGCGCATGGCTCCCGCACGCCTGGGTGCGCCATCCGGCCAGCAAGCCCGCGAGGTGCGCCCTCCAGAGTTCGTGGCGCCACCATCACCCGGCCCCAGCCTCTCTAAGATTCGCCCAACTGCCCTTCCCCCTAGGCCCCATGACGCAGCTGGAGACGCGCACGGAGCCGATGGTGGTCAACTTCGGCCCCCATCACCCCTCGATGCACGGGGTGCTGCGGCTGGTGGTGACCCTCGACGGGGAGGACGTGGTGGACTGCGAGCCGGTGATCGGCTACCTGCACCGCGGCATGGAGAAGATCGCCGAGAACCGCACGAACGTGATGTTCGTGCCCTATGTGAGCCGCATGGACTATGCGGCCGGCATGTTCTACGAGGCGATCGTGGTGAACGCCCCCGAGCGGCTGGCCGACATCCCGGTGCCGAAGCGGGCCAGCTACATCCGCGTGATCATGCTGGAGCTCAACCGCATCGCCAACCACCTGCTCTGGCTGGGCCCCTTCCTGGCCGATGTGGGCGCCCAGACCCCCTTCTTCTACATCTTCCGCGAACGGGAGATGATCTATGACCTCTGGGAAGCGGCCACCGGCCAGCGGTTGATCAACAACAACTACTTCCGCATCGGCGGGGTGGCCGTGGACCTGCCCTGGGGCTGGCTGGAGAAGTGCCTCGACTTCTGCGATTGGTTCGGCCCCAAGATCGATGAATACGAGAAACTAATCACCAACAACCCCATCTTCCGCAAGCGGATTGAGGGGCTTGGCACGATCAGCCGCGAGCAGGCGATCAACTGGAGCCTTTCGGGTCCGATGCTGCGGGCCTCCGGCGTGCCCTGGGACCTGCGCAAGGTGGACCACTACGAGTGCTACGACGACTTCGAGTGGGATGTGGCCTGGGAAAAGGAGGGCGACTGCTTCGCCCGCTACCGGGTGCGGATCCAGGAGATGCGCCAATCGCTGAAGATCCTGCGGCAGGCCTGCCAGATGATTCCCGGCGGCCCCACCGAAAACCTGGAGGCCCGCCGCATGGCCGAGGGCAAGGGCGGCGAATCGTTTGGCTTTGATTATCAATACGTGGCTAAAAAAGTGGCTCCCACCTTCAAGATCCCCAGTGGCGAGCTCTACACCCGCCTTGAATCCGGCAAGGGCGAAATTGGCATCTTCATCCAGGGCAACGACGATGTGACCCCCTGGCGCTTCAAGATTCGCGCCGCCGATCTCAACAACCTCCAGATCCTGCCCCACATCCTCAAGGGGGCCAAGGTGGCCGACATCATGGCCATCCTGGGTTCGATTGACGTGATCATGGGCTCGGTGGATCGCTGAGCGCAGGCGGCCCAACTCGCCATGCCGCCCATCATTCCCTCCACCTGGCTGCAGCTCCAGCGCAGCGTGCGCTTCGGCGACACCGATGCCGCCGGCGTGATGCATTTCCACCAGCTGCTGCGCTGGTGCCACGAGGCCTACGAGGAGAGCCTGGAGCGTTTCGGCCTGCCGGCCGCCTCGGTGTTTCCCAGGCCGGAATGGGCCGGCGATTCACCGGCCGTGGCCCTGCCGATCGTCCACTGCCGGGCCGACTTCCGGCGCCCTTTGCTGGTCGGCGAACCCTTGCTGATCACCCTTTGCCCAGAGGCCCTTGAGCCCGATGGCTTTGAGGTGGCCTACACCTTCAGCCGCGAGGGCAAGCCGGTAGCCCAGGGCCTGACCCGTCACCTGGCCATCGATAGCGGAAGCCGCCAGCGCTGCCCCCTGCCGGAGGGGATCCGGCGCTGGCTGGAGGCTTCGGGTCTGGAGGGCGGCATCCGCCCCCTCTGAGCAGCCGCCATCCCATGCCCAAGCGGCCCCCGCAGGCCCCCCAGATGGTTCAGCCCTGCTCCAGCCAGCGGCGCCAACGGGCCCTTTGCCACTTACCGGCCACCGTGGGGGCCAACTCAGGGCACAGGCGCCAGCGACGGGGCCGTTCCGCCGGGCGCCAGGGGATGGTGAGGGCTTCCAGGGTCGTGATTAGGGCCGCCCCATCGGCGCCAGCTCGGGGCCGCACCAGGGCCACCAGCCTCTCGCCCCAGTCGGCATCGGCCAGCCCAAGCAGCAGCACCGCCTCCAAGGGCAGATCGGCGGCGGCCGCCGCCGCCACCAGCCGCCTTTCGAGCACTTCGGGAAACACCGTTTCGGCGCCGCTCTGCAGGGCGCCATCCAGCCGGCCGAGCACGGTGAGGCAGCCCCGCTCCAGGCGCCCCCCATCACCGCTGCGCCACCAACCCTCGCCATCGATGGGCAGGGGGTGGAGCTGGCCCGCCTCCAACCAGCCGGGGCTCAACCGGGCCGTGCGGACCTCCACTGCACCGGAGCCCGCCGGATCCAGGCGCAGTTGCCCATCGGCCAAGGCGGGGCCACAGCCGGACTCCCCAGCCAGGAAGCGGGCCGGAGGGAGGGCGGCCACCATCGCGGCGGTTTCGGTGGCGCCATAGCAGGGGGCCAGCGGCAGCCCCTGCCGCCGCGCTTGGCTGGCCAGCGCCTCAGGCAGGGCCGCGCCGCCCACCCAGATCACGCTGCAACCCCGCAGCCAGGCGAGCCCGATCGGGCTGGCCATCAGGCGCCCCAACTGGGTGGGCACTAGGGAAAGCAGCACCGGCCGCCCCTCGGGTAAGGGACAGGCCGCCGCCAGCAGTTCCGGATCCCGCAGCCAGGCGGGGGGGAGAAACCGCAGTTCCGCCCCCCAGCGGCGGCAGCGCACCAGGGGCATCAGGCCGCTCACATGGTGCAGGGGCAAGGGATTGAGATGCAGGCAGCCGGCGGGATCGAGATGCTGGGCCACAAGCCAAGCCGCTGTGGCCTGGGCCGAGGCCTCCAGGTGGGTAAGGGGCTGGAGGCACCAGCGCCGGGCACCGCTGCTGCCTCCGCTGCCGAGCACCACGGCGGCGCCCCACTCCCGCAGGGCGGCACCCGTTCCGATCGCCGCCGCCAGCTCCGCGCCATCGGCTGGATGGGCTAGAGCCACGGGTCGGCCGTCGGCCCAGGCCTGCTCCAGCGGCAACGCCAGCGCCGCCGGATCGGTGCCATCGGCCAACAACAGGGGCACCGGCAGGCTCATCCGGCCGCCTCCCACACCTGCTCCGGATCAGCGGCGAAGAGGGGCCCCTCCGGGGTCCAGCCCGGGGCCAGTCCCGGCGCGGTGGGGGTGGGGCCGTCCGCCTGCAGTGCCGCCAGATGGTG
>JBAXOO010000266.1:0-3422 GCA_037133235.1 Cyanobium sp. ELA507 | reverse complement strand
TGTAGTCGCCGGCGCGCTGCACGTTGAGCCAGAGGTCGATCATCTGCAGGCTGTAGCGGCCAGGGGACCAGGGGCCGCGACCCTGGGGAGGCTGGCGGTCGATCACGTGGCGGATCCAGCGCTCACAGGCCGGCAGGATCACCGAACGGCACAGCTCGGCGGCGGCGGGTCGATCGGGGCCCAACTCGCGTTGAAGAGCCAACTGCCCCGCCAGCTTCGGGGCGGCATCGGGATAGGAGGCGGGGTCGGCGAGAACGGCAGCGGCCAAGGCCTGGAGATCGGCCAACAGCTGTTCGGGGAGCTGGCCCTTGAGGAGATAGCGGGGGAAGAGCTCCTCCACCTCCATCTGCCCAGGGGTTAGGGACCCGGCGGCCATGGCTGCGGTGGAATCACTGATGGGAGGTTAAAACGGCTGGCCCGCGATCCCTCAGCTCACCACATAGGCCTCGACCGCGGAGCTCAGCCGCCGCAAACCGGCCAACCCATCCCGCTCAAGGTTGCGCACCCGGTCGCGGCTGATGCCCAGGATCCGACCGATGCCGGTGAGGCTCATCGGTTCGTCGCCCTCCATGCCGTAGCGGAGGCGCAGCACCTGGGCCTGCAGCTCGGGTAGTTGGTCCAGCAGGGCCCGCAGGTCGCCCTTGAGGCACTCGCTGGCCACCATCTCATCGGGGCCCAGCCCTTCACCGGCCAGCAGGTCAAGCAGTTCGGTGTCGTCGCCGTCGCCCACCTTGGTTTCCAGACTCACCGGCTGGCGGGCCCGACAGAGCAGATCCTTCACCTCCTCTTCGGGCAGCTCCACCGCCGCCGCCAATTCCGTGATCGTGGGGGTGCGGCCCAGTTCCTGGCTCAGCTCCCGCTGGCCCTTCTTGAGCTTGTTGAGGGTCTCGGTGATGTGGATCGGCAGCCGGATCGTGCGGCTCTTCTCGGCGATCGCCCGGGTGATGCCCTGGCGGATCCACCAGTAGGCATAGGTGGAAAACTTGTAGCCGCGGGTGGGGTCGAACTTCTCGACGCCGCGCACCAGGCCGATCGTGCCCTCCTGGATCAGGTCCAGCAGTTCCATGTTCCGCTTGGTGTATTTCTTCGCCACGCTCACCACCAGGCGCAAATTTGCGGCCACCATCCGCTCCTTGGCCCGCCGGCCGGCTTGCAAGCGCCGCCGCAGCAGGGGCACGGTGAGGCCCGCATCGGAAGCCAAGGTCTCAGGAGTCGGCTCCTGGCCGCCGGCGCGCAGGGTGAGCTCCTCGATCCGCTCCTCGATCGCCATCAGCTCCTGCACCTGGCGGCCCAGGGTGATCTCCTGCTCATGGCTGAGCAGCGGCACCCGGCCGATGTCCCGCAGGTAGGAGCGCACGAGGTCGCCATCAATGGAGGGCATCACCCGGGCAGGGGCGCGGCCAGCGGCCTTTTCAAGCTGGGCACCGAAGCCAACATCGTCCGAAGCGATGGGCTCGAGCGGGAGGGCAAGGACCACGGATCCGTCACCTAAAGATCCGTGAAGCATAACCTAAAGAAGTGTGAACCCCTTCTCAGCTTTCGCCGCGGTTCGCCCTGGACAGTCCCAGGCAGGGTGGCCTGGGGAGTGGCGGGAAGCGGGGTTTCAGCCTGGCCTCAGCTCAGGCCCGAGTGCCCCAGCAGCCAAGAGGCGGTCTGCAGATAGATGAACACGCCCGCCACATCCGTGGCAGTAGCGATGAACGGTGCCGACATCAGCGCCGGATCCAGACCGAGCCGATCAAACAGCAGGGGCAAGGCTGCGCCTGCCGTGGCCGCCAGGGTGGTGATCGCCACCAGGCTGATGGCAGCGGCGGAGGCCACCAACCAGCTGCCCGAAACATGGGCCGCCCAGGGCAGCACCACCAGCATCATCAACAACCCCAGCAGCAGGCCGGCGAGGGATTCCCGGCCGATCGCCTTCCCCAGCCCAAGGGTCTGGATCCGCTTGGTGCTGAGGCCCCGGATCACCACCGTGGAGCTCTGGGCACCCACGTTGCCGCCGGTGCCGATCAGCAGTGGGATGAAGGCGGCCAGCACCACCACCTGGCTGAGCACCTGCTGATGGGAGGCGATCACCGCCGAGGTGCCGCTGTTGGCGAGCAGCAGCACCAGCAGCCACACCACCCGGCGCCGGGCCACGGTGAAGAGGTTGCTCTGGAAGTAGTCGTCCTCATCGCCGGCCTGCAGGGCCCCGGCCGCATAGAGATCGCGGGTGGCCTCCTGCTGGATCACATCGATCACGTCGTCCACGGTCACGATCCCCACCAGGCGCTGCTCCCGGTCCACCACCGGCACCGCCAGGAAGTCGTAGCGCTGGATCACCCGCGCCACCTCCTCTTGGTCTGCATCGGTGCTCACCTGCACCACATCGCGGGTCATCACATCGCCAACGCGGACCTCCGGATCGGCCGTGACCAGATCCCGCAGCGACAGCATGCCCGTGAGGTGCCTGGAGGCATCGGTCACGTAAAGGCTGTAAATCGTCTCGGTGTCGCGGGCGCGGCGGCGCACGATGTCGAGGGCCTGGAGGGCACTGTGGAACTCCTTGAGGTCGATGAACTCGGTCGTCATTAGACGACCGGCCGTTTCGGCCTCGTAGCCCAGCAGCTGGGCGGTGACCCGGCGTTCAGCGGGGCTGAGCTCCGCCAACAGGCGCAGCACCACCTTGGCCGGCAGTTCATCGAAGAGCCGCACCCGATCATCGGGGGACATCTCCTCCACCAGCTCCAGCACCTCGCCGGAGCGCAGCCGCTCCAGCAGGCTTTGCTGCACGGCGGGATCGAGGTATTCGTACACCTCGATCGCCTCATCCTTGGGCAACAGCCGGAAGGCCAGGGCCTGGAGGGTGCGGGGCAGGCTGCCGATCGCCTCGGCGGCATCCACCGGCTGCACCGGTTGGAGCAGCAGCTTGGCGCCGTCGTAGTTGGTGGCCTTCAGAAGGGCCTCCAACTGGCCGGCCACCACCTCGGCAACGGCGGAAGCCTCGCTCATCAACCCAGGCCCACCGCAACAATGAGTGTATGGGCTCTGCTGCCTGGTGACCGCGGCCGGTAGCGGCGAAGGCGCGCCGCCGGGCCGCTGCCATGCAAACCTGACCCCATTCCCTTCCCTGCCACCAAACCATGGCCAACCTCAACGTGAACAAGGTGGTGGTGCGCAGCGCCACCGGTGAGGAACGCAGCCTGGGCGACTGGGGCGGCCAGGTGCTGCTGATCGTGAATGTGGCGAGTCGCTGCGGCTTCACCCGCCAATACGCCGGCCTCCAGAAGCTCCAGGACACCTACGGCCCCCGCGGCCTGACGGTGCTCGGCTTCCCCTGCAACGACTTCGGCGCCCAGGAGCCCGGCAGCCTCGAGGAGATCAAGCAGTTCTGCTCGCTCACCTATGGCGCCAGCTTCGAGCTGTTCGACAAGGTGCATGCC
>JBAXOO010000265.1:0-3428 GCA_037133235.1 Cyanobium sp. ELA507 | reverse complement strand
TGCTGCACCTGTGGCTCGAGTTCCGGGGGGGTGTGGTCTGGTTCCAGGACCGGCTTGCTGCCGCTGGCTGCGCTGTCGCCCTGCGGCTCGGCGGCCGCTGCTCCGGCCGGACTCGCGGCAGGTGCGGCCGGCGCCTTGATCGGCCCAGGCTGCTGGGAGAGCGGCCGGGCTTGTCGGGGCTGCGTCCCGGATTGCGACCGGCGTTCGGGCAGGGAATCGATCAGCAGCAACGGCAAGCCCAGGCAGAGACGGCGGGCCTCCAGCTCCCTGGTGCTCAGCGGCGCCGCCGCCGCGATGGCCCCAGGGCTGCGGCTGAGCAGCCACAGGCTCTGCAGCAGCTGCTGCCATTGCCACAGCATCACGGCCAGCAGCAGGGCCGCCAGCAGCAAGGCCACCAGCCGGGGGCTGGCCGCCAGGGGCGAGAACGGGCCGGCGATGGCGGCGTGGTCGTCACTCCACCAGAGCAGAGCCAGCAGCAGGGCTGAACCGGCCACCAGGCCCAGCCGCAGGGCAGGGACCTCCTGCAGGGCGCTGAGTCGCTGCTGCAGCGGCCGTCGCGCCCGCAAGGGGGTCTGCAGCAACAGCAGGGACCAGACATCGGCAGGACGACGCCAGAGCCCCAGGGCCGGCAGCAGTCCGCCGAGGCCCCAGCAGAGCAGTCGCTCCAGGGCTGGTACCGGTCCTGGATCGCTGCCGGCGAGCAGCAGCAACAGCAACAGCGCCTCCAGAGGCAGCACCCCGACAGCAATCAGCTGAAGCCAGAGCAGGGGCTCGCTGCGGGCATGCATGGCGCTGGCGCTCCGGAGGGGACTCAGGTGCTGAGGGTGCGGCGCTGGGTGACGAGTTTGTAGGCCTCGATGCGGTCGCCTTCTTTCCAGGAGTTGAAGCGATCGGTGCCGATGCCGCACTCGTAGCCGGTGGCGACCTCCTTGACATCGTCCTTGTTGCGCCGCAGGGAATCGAGATCCCCCTCGTAGACCAGCTCCTTGCCGCGCCGGACCCGCACCTTGCAGTTGCGTTGCAGCTTGCCACTGGTGATGTAGCAACCCGCCACGGCGTTCTTGCCGATGGTGAACACGGCTCGAACTTCGGCTTCGCCCAGGTTTTCCTCCACCAGCTCGGGCTCGAGCAGGCCCTCCATGGCCAGCTGGATGTCCTCGAGCAGTTTGTAGATGACGTCGTAGTCGCGCACATCGACGCCGGTGGCATCGGCGGCCCGGCGGGCCCCCGGCGCCATGGAGGTGTTGAAGCCGACGATCACGGCGCCGGAGGCGGCGGCCAGATCGACGTCGGTTTCGGTGATTTCGCCCGGAGCTGAGAGCAGCACCCGCACCTGCACCTCTTCCTGGGGCAGCTGTTCGAGCGAGCCGAGGATGGCCTCGACACTGCCCTGAACATCGGCCTTGAGGATCAGGTTGAGCTCCTTGATCTCCCCTTCGCTGACCTGGCCGGACAGGGAGGCCAGCGACACCCGCCTGGAGGCCATCTGTTGGGCCAGGCGACTGGCGCGGGCCTCGTTGGCCCGATCGCCCACCACGGCGCGGGCGGCTTTCTCGTCGCTGAACACCTCAAACTCATCGCCGGCGGTGGGAACTTCGCTGAAGCCGAGGGCTTCAACGGCGCAGGAGGGCCCCGCTTCCTTGACCCGTTTGCCGGTGTCGTCGACCATGGCGCGCACTTTGCCCAGGATCGGTCCGGCCGCCAGCACATCGCCAGCCCGCAGGGTGCCGTTCTGGATCAGCAGGGTGGCCACCGGTCCCTTGGCCTTGTCCAGGTGGGCCTCGATCACGGTGCCCTTGGCCATCCGGTCGGGGTTGGCCTTGAGGTCTTCCATGTCGGTGACCAGCAGGATCATCTCCAGCAGCTGGTCGATGTTCTCGCCCTTGATGGCACTCACCGGCACCATCACAACGTTGCCGCCCCAGTCCTCGGCGACGAGGTCGAGGCCGGAGAGCTCCTGTTTCACCCGCTCGGGCTGGGCGCCCTCCTTGTCGATCTTGTTGATCGCCACCACGATCGGCACCTCGGCGGCGCGGGCGTGGCTGATCGCCTCGAGGGTCTGGGGACGGACGCCGTCATCGGCCGCCACCACCAGGACGGCCACGTCGGTGACCTTGGTGCCCCGGGCGCGCATGGCCGTGAAGGCTTCGTGACCGGGGGTGTCGAGGAAGGTGATGCGGCTGGTGGTGGCGCCGTGGGGAACCTCCACCTGATAGGCACCGATGTGCTGGGTGATGCCACCGGCTTCGCCTGCGGCCACCCGGGTTTTGCGGATGGCGTCGAGCAGGCTGGTCTTGCCGTGGTCAACGTGGCCCATCACCGTGACGACCGGCGGTCTGCGGATCAGGTGAGCCAGGTCGCTCTCCTCGATCATCACGACGGTCTTGGCCGCGGCGGACTGGACGTCGTCCTGCAGCACCGGCACACCGAATTCCTCGGCGACGGTTTCGATCGTGGGCAGATCGAGGGTCTGGGTAACGGTGGCGCTGATCCCTTTGAAGAACAGGCTCTTGATGATCTCGGAACTCTCGACACCGAGACGGTCGGCCAGTTCCTGCACCGTGAGGTTGCCCTCCGGCACGATCAGCATTTCCGGCCGCTGGGCCTTGAGTTCGCGGGCGGCCCGCAGCTCCATGGCACGGCGGCGCTGGCGCTGGCGGGTGGTCTCCTTCTTGCGCTTGCGCACCGCCACGGTGGGCTTGGCGGGGGCGGGGGCACTTCTCGGCTTGGCCGGACGGGCCAGGCTGGCCTGGAGCACCAGAGCTTCCTGTTCACCGGCGTAGCCACCGGTTTCGGCCGTGAGCGCATCATCGTTTTCACCGATGATGTGCACCTTCTGGCGCTGTTTCTGAGGCGTACGGCTGCGCAGGGCTTCGAGCTTGGCGCTGTCGTCCCAGTCAGGGCGTCGGGCTCTGGCGGCGCCGGTGCCGGCACCGGGGGGTTGGGGTGCGCGGAAGCCGGGTCGGCGCGGTGGGGCGGCTGCCGTGGGCGCCGCGACCCTCACCACACCTTCGATTTCCCGGGGAGCGTTTTCGCTGCCGGCTTCGCCGGTGCGACGCACCGGGGCGATGGCTGGACGGCCGGTGGGCTTCTGGAGCTGCATCAGCTCGCCGGGCGCCATCGGCTTGCGCATGCCAGCCGGCATGCCGGGACGGCCGGGAGCGGCGGGGCGGCCGTCGCTGGTGGTGCCGGGGCCAGCCGAATCTCTGCGGATCGGTTTGCCGACCAGTTCCAGGGGGGTGGCTCCCGGACGGCCTGGACCGGGGCTCGGCCGATTGCTGCCCTGGGGATTGCGCACCGGAGCTGGCGCACCGGGCCGCTGGGGACGGTTGCCGCTGGCGCCAGCGGGCTGGCCCGGTTGGGGCCGACCGACGAGCTGGGGGCGGCTGGCCGGGGCGCCAGGCCGGCTGGGCTGGGCGGGCCGCACC
>JBAXOO010000264.1:0-3434 GCA_037133235.1 Cyanobium sp. ELA507 | reverse complement strand
ACCGGCCGCTGCGGAGCAGCCAGAGCTCCCGGATCAGCAGGCCCACCCCCAACATCAACAGCACCAACGGCACCAAGTTTACGCCGATCAGGCGCAGGAGCAGCCCCCGGCGCTGCCGGGCGGCGGGGCAGCTCTGCTCGGGTCCGCCGAGCGGTTCACAGCTCAGCTGGGCCAGAGGGGTGGGGGCCTTCCAGGGGGCCAGCTGCCGATTCTGCTCCTGAGGTGAAAGCCGTTGACCGCTGAGCAGGGCCTCCAGCAGGGGCCGACGTGGGGCATCCACCATCGCGGCCAGGTCCCGTAGGTTCTGATCGCCATTGGCCTGGGCATCCCCCCGTTGCAGCAGGGCCAGCTCCAGCCGCTGCACCGCCGGAGCCGGGGGATCGGCCTGGCTGATCTGGCGCTGGAGTTCGGCCGTGAGCAGGGCCCGGGGCTCCTCCCCCAACAGGGTGGCGGCCAGGGGCTGGGGAATCGTGCCCTCCAGCAGGGTGGCCAGCTCCAGCTGGTGCAGATCCAGGTCCCGGTTGACCGAGGGCTGCTTGAGGCTGCCGGCCAGTCCTTCCAACCAGAGCAGGGCGCTGAGGGAGAGGCTGAGCAGGGCCAGCAGCACCTTCCAGCTCGGGGCGGCGCCGGTTGGAGGCGGTGGGAGGGGCCCGGAAGGGGGTGGGTTCAACCGCTAGGCCTCGGCGAGATCGCTGCTTGGCCATTCTTCCTGCCCGTCCATCCGGGATCGCGACCCAAGATCACCGTCTCCCGGAACGGTCCCAGCTGGCGCCCCCGATGGCCGGTCGGCTCGATGGAGCGCTCCCATACGATGGGAAGCCCTGCGGCGCAAGGCCCGTGCCCCTTCGGATCGTGCTCGTTCGCCATGGCCTGAGCAGCTTCAACCTGGACCAGCGCATCCAGGGCCGTGACGACCTCTCCACCCTCTCCGACCAGGGCGCCGAGCAGGCCCGCCGCACCGGGGATGCCCTGGCCGAGGTGCCCCTGGCGGCCGTCTACAGCTCGCCGTTGCAGCGCGCCCGCCAGACGGCGGCCCTGCTATTGGCGGCCCATGGTTCCCCCCAGGATCCCCTCCATGTCGATGAGCTGCTGGAGATCGATCTGGCGCCCTGGAGCGGGCTGCGGCGCGAGGAGCTCAGGGCCCGCCATCCGGAGGAGGAACGCCGCTGGCGGGAAGCTCCAGAAACGATGGAACTGGACCACCCCGAGGGACGCCGCTACAACCCCTTAACGGAGTTGATGGAGCAGGCCGGGCGCTTCGCTGATCGCCTGCTGACGGACCACGCCGGCAGCCTGGATTCCGACCGCACCGACACCGTGTTGGTGGTGGCCCACAACGCCATCCTGCGCTGCCTGATGCTGCAACTCCTGGGTCTGCCGGCCTCCGGCTTTCGTCGGCTCCGCCTCGACAATGCCGCCATCTCGGTGCTCAACATCGGTCGTGCCAGCGGCGGTGGGCTCGATGTGCAGATCGAATCCCACAACGGCACCGCCCATCTGGAGGATCCCCTGCCGCCGAAGGGCCCAGGACCGCGGTTGCTGTTGGTGCGCCATGGCGAGACCGATTGGAACCGCCAGGGGCGCTTCCAGGGCCAGATCGACATCCCCCTCAATGCCAATGGCCGGGCCCAGGCGGAGGCGGCCCGGGCCTTCCTGGCCACCGTGCCGATCCAGCGGGCCTACACCAGCTCCATGGCCCGGCCGCGCCAGACCGCCGAAGCGATCCTGGCTGCCCATCCGGGGGTTCCGCTCACCAGCAGCCGTGGCCTGATGGAGATCGGTCATGGCCTCTGGGAAGGTTGCCTGGAGAGCGAGATCGCGGCGGGATGGCCCGCTTTGCTCGACGACTGGAAACGGGCTCCCCAGACCGTTCAGATGCCTGAGGGCGAAACCATCCAGGAGGTGTGGGACCGCTCCATGACGACCTGGAACCGGATCGTGGCCTCCCTGGACCCCCACGAAACCGCCCTGGTCGTGGCCCACGACGCCGTGAACAAGACGATTCTCTGCGCCCTGCTGGGCCTCACCCCAGCCGACATCTGGGCCGTGAAGCAGGGCAACGGTGGCGTCACCGTGATCGACTACCCCAATGGGGCGGATGGCACCCCCGTGGTGGCTTGCCTCAATCTCACTGGCCACCTCGGTGGCGTGCTCGACCGCACCGCCGCCGGCGCCCTCTGACCTTGACCATGCCCGCCGCCCCTGTGCCCGTCACTGTTCTGCTGCGGCAGGTCAACCTGCTGGAGGGACCCGAGCTCCTGACCCGGCGGGCCGATGTGCTCTTGGAGGGCCGCCGGCTGGTGGCGATCGGCCCGGGCCAGGCCGGGGACCCTTCCGGGCCCGGGCCGCAGCCCCAGGCGGAGCTTGAGGCCTCCCATCTCTGGCTCGGTCCAGCCCTGGTGGATCCCCACAGCGTGCTTGAGGATGCTCGGCTGGGCCGGGCCGAAACCCTGGCCAGCCTGGCCGAGGCCGCCCGGGCGGGGGGCTTCGGCACGGTTGCCCTGCTGCCCTGGGCCACCCCTTGGCGCGACCGTCCCGAGGCCCTGGATCTTTCCTGGCCTGCCCCGCTGCGGCTGCTGCTCTGGGGCGCCTTCAGCCAGGCGGGGGCCGACCAAGACCTCGCCCCCCACGGCGATCTGCTCGCCGCCGGAGCCTGCGGTTTGGCAGCGGGTTCGGGGCTTCCACCGCTCGCCCTGCTGGAACGGGGTCTGCGGCTTGCCGAGATGGGCCAGCAGCCGGTGTTGGTGGCCCCCCGGGATGCCAGCCTCACCGGCCAGGGGTTTGTGCGCGAGCGGGTGGAAGCGCTGCGGGCCGGCTGGCCCGTGGACCCACCGCTCAGCGAGATCCTGCCCCTCCAGGCCCTGCTGACCCTCGCCGCCGCCCTCCCCTCGGCCCCATTGCGGCTGATGAACGTCTCCACCGCCGAGGGGGTGGCTCTGCTGCGTGGCGGGCGGCAGTCGCCGCTGGCCAGCGTTGGGTGGTGGCACCTGGTTGCCGACAGCGGACGGCTCGATCCCAGCGCTGAAGGTTGGCGCCTGGTGCCGTCTCTGGGCGGCCCTGGGGATCGGGAGGCCCTGATCGAGGCCCTGGCCGATGGCACCCTCACGGCCGTTGGAGTGCACCATGAGGCCCTGGATCCGGAGGAGCGACTGCTGCCCCTCGATCAGCGGAGGCCTGGGGTGGCCGGCCATGGGCTGGTGCTTCCCCTGCTCTGGGCGGAACTCGTAGAGGCCCGGGGTTGGACGCCCGCCCAACTCTGGGAAGCCCTCTGCTGGGGACCGTGTCGCTTCCTCGGTCTGGAACCCTCCCGCCTGAGTCCCGGCAGCGAGGACTGGATTCTGTTTGATCCCACCGTGCCGGCCGGATTTGGCCCAGGCCCCGATCCTTCCCTCGCCGTCAATCGGCCTGGGGGTGGGGGTCTATCGGGTCAGGGG
>JBAXOO010000263.1:0-3438 GCA_037133235.1 Cyanobium sp. ELA507 | reverse complement strand
CGGCGCCGAAGGCGGCTTCGATCTGCTCGCCCAACAGGGCGGCGGACTCGGCGATCGGCGTGATCCCGCAGCGCAGCGGTAGGTCGGGCACCAGCAGGTGGCGTTGGGGCTGGCCCAACAGCTGCCGCAGCCGGTTGAACACCCGCGAGCTGTCGAGCATGCCGTGCACCAGCACGAGTGGCGTTGGGGAAGCAGTAATGGAGACCGATGCAATCTGCTGTATTCAAAGGCACTCCAGGCGGCGATGGCAGGGGGAAGGCGGGGGGATCCCCGCCCGGGGTGAATGAGGGGGGCCTCTAGGCGGCGCGACCGCTGATCAGGCGCAGGAGGATGGCAACCACCGCAATCACCAGGAGAAGATGAATCAGCCCTCCCAGAGTGTAAGAAGTGAGCAGACCCAGCAGCCAGAGCACGATCAGAACGACCGCAAGAATCTCAAGCATGGGAATGCTCCAGGATCAGCAAGGACATGTGAAAATTGTCCAACGTATTGGGAATCAGCTCTTGTCGTTGGCGATGTTGTCGGCGATACTGCCGACTTTTTTGGCCACCGATTTGGTGCCGGCCTTGAGGTTGTCTCCAGCGTTCATCGCCGAGGCTTGAACTTGCTTTGCGTTGCCCTTGATCTGTTTGCCGGTATCGCCGGTCAGCGCACCAGCGGCCGATTCGAGTTTGCCTTCCACTGCTTTGGCCTTGGCGTCAACTTTGTTGGCCATGCTGGCGAGGGTGATGGGGATGGTGCGGTGATCGCTGGACATGGCCATGGCTGGTAAAGGCATCAAGGCGATCAAGCCCAAGGCAGCCACGGCGAGAAAGGAAGCCAACCGATGAAGCAAACCGAGTCGCATGGCTATTGACATTTTGATTACAAATCGACCCTAGGCATGTCCTGAAGCGGCGAATTCAAGCGTTCAAAACTGCAACAGTTCTGATGTCGCCTCGCCGGGCCGTATCCCCGGGCGGCTCTCCGACCATGGTGGGGACGGTGATCCCGCGCCGCGATAGGGCTGCGCCGCGGCGAGGATGCCAGCCGTAAGCAGGGCCGATGGCAAGGCATGGGGCATGAGCGCAGGAGCTGGATGCATGGGCCCGGTGGTCGCGCCGTGACCACCAACCTCGATGCCGTGCTGCTTGAAAACGAGGCTCTGCGCCACCAGGTGCGGCTGCTGCGGGAGGAGCTGGCCCTGCTGCAAAGGAGCCGCTCAGCCGATGCCCAGGCGCATTCCCATGCCCAAAACCAAGCCCAACCAGCAGCCGATTTCGCCGGCCGCCCCCACCCCAGGCAGGGCGCGCGCTCCTGGCGTTCCGGCCCAGGGGTCACCACCGGGGCGGCGCCAGGGATCACCCCCCAGCTGGTGCGGCAGTGGGCCGAGGCGCTCAGCAGCCATCCCCGCTGGCGGGAGTTGCGCCTCGGCTCGCGCCTGGAGGGTGATCCGGCCGTTGCTGGCAGCCTGGAACTGGGCCTTCAGGCCCTTCTCGACGACCTGCGCAGCCGTTCCCACAATCCCGCCCTGGAGCTGGAAGATGCCCTCGATCGCCGCTCACCCGGCCTCGGCGCCGAACTCCGCTGGGTCCTGGCCGGCCCCGCCAGCCGGGTGAAGGCGGCGGTGCGGGCGGCGTTTGCCCTGCATGGCCCCCGGGCCGCCGATCGACTCAGTGCCGATCCCCAGGCGGTGGTGGAGGAGTTGCTGGCGGCGATTGCGCGGCTGGAGGTCCAGACGCGGCAGGAGGCCCAGGCGCGGAGGGAGCAGGCAGAGCGGCAGCAGGCCTGGTGGCGCCAGCAGGATGGGCGTCGCCCGGGCGGCGCCCGGGGCTCGTCGGGGCCGGGAGCAGCCCCTGGCGCCGGGGCGGGTGAGGGCCGGAGCTCCCAGCACGGTCGCCAGGCTGCTCCGGACCGGCAGCGGGTCGAAGCGCTGGGCATCCTGGAGCTCTCCTGGGGTGCCCCGTTGGCCGCGGTGAAGGCGGCCCACCGGCGCTTGGTGAAGCGCCACCACCCCGACATGGGGGGCGACGCCGAATCCTTCCGGCGGATCAACGACGCTTACCAGCTGCTCATCGCCTGAGCGCCTCACCAGAGGATCTGACAGGGAAAGGTGGAGAGCTGGGGATCGGCGCTGAGCAACACCAGGCGATCGAGCTCCGCCTGGGCGGCCAGCATCCGATCAAAGGGATCCCGTTGGGGCTGGGGGTAGGCCCCGGCCCTCAGCCCATGGGCCGCCGTGATCGGCAGCTCCTGGAAGCCATCAGCCTGCAGCAGCCCCGGCAGGTCGGCGATGGCGCGCTCCAGTTCCGGCAGCTTGCCGCGATGGACCTTGAGGCTCAGCTCCCAGATCGAAGCAGCGCTCACCAGGATCGGGTTGGTGGGTTCTAGAAGCAGTGCATGGGCGGCTGGGGAGAGCCTCTGCGGAGCAAACCACCACCAGAGCAGCACATGGCTATCGAGGAGATATCCCGAGGGGTTCATCACGGGTGGGGTGGGCCGCTCAGCAGGGCGCCCTCGTCCCAGGCCGCGAGATCATCAGCCTCCAAGGGCTCAAATAGGGCGTTGGGCTTGCTCAGGGGCCCCTGGCTGCGCAGCCGGCCGGGGACACGCTGGGGGGGTGGCGATGCGAGGGGCACCAGCCGGGCCCAGGGTTTGCCCGCCTTGGCCAGCACGATGGTCTCGCCGGCGTGGGCGTCGTCCATCAGCCGCGACAACTGGGTTTTGGCCTGGTGCACGTTCACCATCCGCAAGGCGTCGCGCCGATCGGGGGCAGTCGGTTGCATGGCGTGCATGGCGACGAAGGAGGCGATCCAGTTAGTTTAGTCCTGGACTAAGGCTACTAGAAGATCCCCGTGAGGATTGCTGTCTTCAAGCTGCTTCTTCAGGCTCGTTAGGTTGCTTTCCAGCCACCGGCTTGCCGATGCCGATCTTCCGCTACGTGGATCCCGAGGGCGCGATGCACCATGGCCTACTCCACGCCGATGGCAGCCGCGAGCGATTGGAAGGGGATCTCTTCGCCGGCCAGCGCCCCAGCGGCGAGATGGCCCAGGTGGCCCGGCTGTTGGCGCCACTGGAACCCCGCGCCCTGCTCTGCATCGGCCTCAACTACCGCCGCCACGCCGCCGAGACCGGCGCCGCCATCCCGCAGCGGCCGGTGCTGTTCATGAAGTCGCCGGGGGCGGTGCAGGATCCCGAAGCGCCGATCGAGCTGCCCACCGCCCTGGCCAGCCACCAGGTGGACTACGAGGCGGAGCTGGCGGTGGTGATCGGCCGCCGCTGCAAGAACGTGGGCGTGGATGAGGCGCTGGCGGCCGTGCTCGGCTACACCTGCGCCAATGATGTGAGCGCCCGCGACTGGCAGAAGCGCCCCGAACTCGGCGGCGGCCAGTGGTGCCGCGGCAAGAGCTTCGACACCTTCGCCCCCCTCGGCCCTGTGCTGGTGAGCGCCGCCGACT
>JBAXOO010000262.1:0-3448 GCA_037133235.1 Cyanobium sp. ELA507 | reverse complement strand
AGGGGAAAATGGCGCCGTAATTCAGGCCAAGGGGATCGTTGCCGCCGCCGTAGGGGTGCTGGTCGGGGAGGGGTTGGCGGTAGGAGGCGTAGAGGGTGACGTATTGGGGGGCCCCTTCGAAGGGCGCGCTGAAGCGGAAAAGCTTGCGATTGGAACCCCAGCCGGCGCTCTCCTGGGCCTCTTCGCCGAGATCGCGAAGGTAGGGCACGGTCTCCTCACCGAAGACCCGGGCGTACTCGATCGAATCAACCAAGGCATCGACCAGACCACCGCGACCCTTGGCGGAGACGATGTCGAAGTACTTGGTGAATTCCTCGCGGGAGCTGATGCCGCGACCGAGGAAATGGCGGAAGGCCAGCTCCACCACCCGGCTGTTCACGAAGCGTCCGTAGAACTGGCGCCGGTAGACCTTGCTGCGACCCAGGGCCCGGATGAATTCGCGGACCGAGAGCTGCCCCTGGCGCACCTGGGTGGCCTCCACAGGGCAGACCACCTGGGAGTAACCCTTCACCAGGTCGCGCTCGAACACCTGGCGGTAGGCGGCGCGGATCACCTCGGCTTTCTGGGCACCGCTCATGGCGGGCCTGAGGATGAAGCGCTGGGAGCCCTCGGCCGCCAGGGCATAGATCGCGGGCAGCTGCAGGCCCTGGTTGACGGGGCTGCCCAGGCGCTGGCGGGCGGAGGGGGTGGGCACCTCCAGCTCCTTGAGCAGCACGTTGAAGCAGTCGATCACCAGTTGGCGGGCTTCGGGCTCACCCTTGAACAGCTCCGCGGCGGCGGCACGCATCTCCTGCAGCGCCACATTGGTGGCCGTGAGGGAGCAGGCCTTCTCGAGCACATCCTTGAGGCCGCGGGTGTTGACGGCAAGGATGCTGGGGTCGCCGGCCACAACGGCGTAGCCCACGTAGCGGAGGAACCAGGCCAGGTCGCGGATCGACTTCTTCATCCGCTCGGTGCCGTACCGGGCGACGCTGATCGGCGTGAAGCCCGTGGGCAGAATCACCCGCACGTCGGCATCACCGCCGGCTCCCTCCAGCAGGCGGCTGAAGAGGTTGCCGCGGCTGCCGGTATCTCCGGTAAAGGTCTGAACCGACCGCTGGAAGGCGGCCTGGTCGGCGGCGAGGGGCGCTGCGTCGCTCGAGCTGCTGAGGGGGGCGTCGAGGTAGGAAAGGGGGGTGCCGCCGGTGAAGATGCGGTTGGCGGCGCGGGCCACGATGGCATCGGCGTTGGCCGAGATGCGGCGGGAGGCCTCAACCCGGGTCTGGCCGCTCTGGAAGAACGTGATCAGGGTGTCGAGTTCACCCCCGTCCGGGAATCGGTCCTGCTGTTCGGCACGACGGACGCTGGAGAGAGGCAGGGTGTCGAAGCGCTGGGGGCTCACCCTGGTACTGCCGCTGCTGGCGGTCACGGTCATGAACGGTAGCGAGCCGGGCTTCGGCACCCTACGGCTGGCCCCATGGCGCTCTGGGGGGCGATGAACAAATGTTTGCAGCCCCCCCGGAGGCTCCTGGCGAGGGGGTTCTTGCCATGGAATGCTCGCCGGAGCCCGTAGCGCGCCTCCCATGTCCGAGTTCCCTCCCTTCGCGGATCACGCCAAAGATCCCTCGATCGGGGCCGGTGCCGCGGCCGCCCCTACCGATGCCGCCACCCCCGTGGTGGGGGCGTTCTACGACCGTTTCCCCTACCCGGGGGATGCCCTCCAGGACGGGCCGCCACCGGGTTACAACTGGCGTTGGTGCGTTGATAGTGCCCGAGCCTTTGCCTTTGGTTCGCTCCCGAGCTCCAACGGTGCCGCCAGGACCTGGCGCATCCTCGACGCGGGCTGTGGCACCGGCGTGAGCACCGATTACCTCTGCCACCTCAACCCCGGCTCCCAGGTGCTGGCGGTGGACATCAGTCCGGGCACCCTGGCCGTGGCCCGGGAACGGACCCGCCGCTCGGGGGCGGCGGCGCAGGTGCGGGAGCTGCGGATTGATTGCCGCAGCCTCTTGGATCTTGATGAGGAAGGGGAATTCGATTACATCAATTCCGTGGGGGTGCTGCACCACCTCGACCGGCCCGAGGAGGGCCTGCGGGCCCTAGCCGGGCGGCTTGCTCCCCATGGCCTGTTGCACCTCTTCCTCTATGCCGATGGCGGCCGCTGGGAGATCCATCGCACCCAGCGGGCCCTGGCGCTGCTCGGTGCAGGCACGGGGGCCGAGGGCCTGCGACTCGGGCGGCGCCTGCTGGCGGCGCTGCCGGCCGACAACCGCCTGCGGCGGCACCACGAGGAGCGTTGGGCCCTCGACACCGCCGCCGATGCCAATTTCGCCGATATGTATCTGCATCCCCAGGAGACCAGTTACGACCTGGCTCGGCTGTTTGGCTTCATCGAGGCCGGCGGCCTCCACTTCGCCGGCTTCTCCAACCCGGAGGTGTGGGATCCGGCCCGGCTGCTGGAGGGTGAACTGCTGGAGCGGGCCCAGGCCCTGGAGCCTGCGGCGCGTTGGGCCCTGGTGGAGAGCCTCGATCCGGGGATCAGTCACTTCGAGTTCTTCCTCACCCCCGCCACCCCGCCCGCCGAGGCAGACCTCGACGACGCCACCCTGCTGGCGAGCAGCGGGGAACGCAACCGCTGCCTCTGGGGTTGGCCGGGCACCAGCCTGCTCGGACCCGATCTCCAGCCCCTTGACCTCGAAGACGGAGACCTGAAACTGCTGGAGGCGCTGGAGGCGGCGCCGGCGGACACGGCCCTGGGCGCTCTGGCGCTGCCGATGGAGAACGCCGAACGGGCTCGCCGGGCCCGCCGCCTGATTCGCGATCGCGTGCTGCTCCGCCTGGCCAAGACCGGCCGGGCTGCGTGATAAATTCCGCTCGTATCAACGGATTTTCGACGGTTGCAGGCTGCTCTGACCAACCCGCCGGACGTCAACACCCCCGTGGTGCCGGCCGCCGGGATGGCAAAGCTTCCTCAGCTGGCCGAGTCCTTTATCGCTCCGGCAGCTTGCAGCGCCGAGCCCCCGTCTTCTACCGATCCCACCGCCTTGGCGGTATCTGATCGTGGGATGGGTGACTATCAACGCCTTCAGCGCCGTCTGCTGACGGCCACCGCGACGGCCACGGCCCTAGCAGTGCTCTTTAGCGGCTGGCTTTTCGGTGGTCCAACGGCCCTGAGTCTGTTGGTGGGTGGCCTAGCAGGGCTGCTCTACCTCTTCCTCTTCTCCCGCAGTGTGTCCCGCCTCGGCGGCGACCGCAAGTCGGTGGGAAAGGTCCAGCTCCTGGTTCCGGTGGTGCTGGTGCTGGCAGCGGCCCGCATCCCTGCCCTGGAGATCCTTCCGGCCCTGCTGGGCTTTCTGCTTTACAAGCCGGCTCTGATCCTCCAGGTCCTGCTCGATCGCTGAGCTCAGCCCTTCCGGGCCCAAGTTCGTCACCGCCGCTTCGGCGGCCTCCCCGTCCCGCCGGGACACCC
>JBAXOO010000261.1:0-3452 GCA_037133235.1 Cyanobium sp. ELA507 | reverse complement strand
CCGGTCTCGGCTCGGTGCTGATCGATTCCCAGCCCCTGCTGGTGGCCCTGCTGGCGCGGGGGCTGTTTGGCGAGGCGATCAATCCGGTCGGGTGGGTGGGGCTGCTGATCGGTCTGCTCGGGATCCTTTGCCTTGGCCTGCCCCCGGAACTGCTGCGCCAGTGGTGGCTGGAGGGGCCGTTGGTGCTGGGGCTGAGGCCCTGGAGCCACGGTGAGGCCTGGATGCTGGGGGCAGCGGCCGCCATGGCGGTGGGCACCGTGCTCTGCCGTGCTGCCACCCGCCGCAGTGATCCGGTGGCGGTGACCGCCTGGCACATGCTGCTGGGCGGCCTGCCCCTGCTGGTGGCCACGGCCCTGTTGCCGGCCCTGGAGGGCGGAGGCGCCGCAGCAGCCTGGGCCGCATTGAGGCCCGCCTGGACGGCCCTCGACTGGGGCTTGATGGCCTATGCCTCCCTTTTTGGCAGTGCCCTGGCCTACGGCCTGTTTTTCAACTTTGCCAGCAGCGGCGACCTCACCGGCTTCACGGCCCTCACCTTCCTGACGCCGGTGTTTGCGCTGCTGTGTGGCTTCCTGCTGCTCGATGAGCGGCTGCTGCCCCTGCAGTGGGTGGGGGCCCTGCTGGCCCTGGTTTCGGTGGTGCTGATCAACCGCCGGGCCATGCTCTGGCGGCCCAAGGACGATCCGGCGGCGGAGGCGCTCTGATGGCGGCCTTCCGGGTTCGTCGCGTCTGGGGGCTCACCCTCCTGGCCACGTTGCTGTTGGGCCTGCTGCTCTTCGTGTGGCGGCTGGGCGCCACCGGTTTGGTCGATGAGACCCCTCCCTTGTTCGCCGCCTCCGCCCGGGCGATGGCGGAAACGGGGGACTGGCTGATTCCGCAGGTCAATGGCTTGCCCCGCTACGACAAGCCGCCCCTGGTCTATTGGCTGATGGGGCTGCTCTATGCCCTGCCGGACCAGGCCCGCTGGAACCCTCTGGGCACCTGGGCCGCGGGGTTGCCTTCGGCCCTGGCCACGGTGGCGCTGATGCTCCTGCTGGCCGACACCCTCGTGCGTTGGCCCCAGACCGATCGATCGTCGATGGGTTGCTCCGCTCGCCCCCTGATAGCCCTGGCAGGAGCCCTTGCCTTTGCCCTTTCTCCCCTCGTGGTGCTGTGGGGCCGGATCGGCGTCAGCGATGCCCTGTTCATGGCCACCCTGTCGATGGCGCTGTTGCTGAGCTGGCGTTGCTATGCGGCTCCTGGCTCCCGCTGGTGGATGCCCTGGCCGGTGCTGGGGTTGGCGGTGCTTACCAAGGGGCCCGTTGCCGTGGTGCTCTTTGGCCTGACCCTGCTGACCTTCGCCTGCTGCCAGGCCGATGGCACAACCCTGGTGCGGCGATGGCGGCCGCTGCCGGGGCTGGCGCTGCTGGGGCTCACTGCCCTCCCCTGGTACGGGCTGGCCCTGCTGCGGGAGGGGCGACCCTTCTGGGACAGCTTCTTCGGCTACCACAACCTGCAGCGCTTCACCTCAGTGGTGAACCACCATCTGCAGCCCTGGTGGTTTTTTGTGCCGGTGCTGGTGGTGGCGAGTCTGCCCTTCACGCCGCTGTTGCTCCTGGGCCTGGTGCGGGCTTTAGGGCCCTTCCGCCGGGATCGTTGGCGTCCCATGCCCCGGCCGCCGGAGTTCTCCCTGGCGCTCTTTGCGGCCTGCTGGCTGCTGACGGTGCTGGCCTTCTTCACCCTGGCTGCCACCAAGTTGCCGAGTTATTGGCTGCCGGCCACCCCCGCCGCGGGCCTATTGATTGTGTTGGCCGGTTTCGCCCCGCCGGCAGGGATGCCAAACGCTGGGGCCAGGCCCGCAGCTTCGGATCGCCCCCTGCAACGGGCTTGGAGCTTCACCCTTCTCCTGACGGGGCTGCTGGGGCTGGTGCTTCTGGCGGGCCCTTACTGGGTGCCCTGGATTCAGGAGCCGGAGATGCCCACCCTCCCGGCCGGGATCCTGGCCACTGGCCTCGTTCCCGTGGCCGGCGGCTGCTATCTGCTGGCGGCGCTCCTGGGGGGGCTTTGGCGCCATCGCCCCTGGCCTTTGCCGCTGCTGGCCCAACAGCTGGTGCTGGTGCTCTTTGTGCCCCTGGTGCTCCTGCCGCTCTGGAGCCTGGGGGACCAGCTGCGGGGGGGACCGGTGCGCAGCATGGCCGCTGCGGTGCTCCGCCAGGCGCGGCCCGGGGAGCCGGTGGCCATGGTGGGCATCCTCAAGCCTTCCCTGCACTTCTACAGCCGCCATCCGATCGTTTACGAGGGCATTCAGCCGGTGGGACCGGTCAATCTGGCCGATCGGTTGCGGCGCGAGCACCGGCAAGGCCAATGGCCCAGCACGCCGGAGCAGCAGCCCACCGTTCTGGTGGTGATTGACCAGGCCACCGCTGCCCTGCCCCACTGGCGCGGCCTCGAACCGCACGAATTGGAGCGCAGTGGGCTGTATCGGCTCTGGCGGCTGGAGCGAAGGGCCCTGGAGAAACGGGCCGCTGCTCTTGTCGGCTCCGGTCTGATGCCGGACTGGTCGCGGCCCAGGCCCGAGCGCTACTGAGGCTGGTGATGTTGAACGCTGGCGGGCATCAGGCGGCGAGCGGCTGGGGCATCAGGCCGTCGTAGAGCTTTTCGAGGGCGTCGATGTTGCGGCTGAGGGTGTAGCGCTCGATCACCCGGGCCCGGGCGCGGCGTCCCAGTTCGGCGGTGAGCACGGGCTGGTCGCGGAGCACCGGCAGCAGGGTGCGCAGCTGGGTGGTGACCCCCTGGGTGCTGATCACGATCCCCGCGCCCCCTTCCAAGACTTCGCCATCGGCTCCGGCATCGGTGGCCACGCAGGCCACCCCGCTAGCCATCGCTTCCAGCAGGGCGAGGGAAAGGCCCTCCACCAGGGAGGGCAGCAGGAAAACCTCGGCTAGCTGCAATAGGGCCACCCGCCGCTCCAGGCTGGGCTCATACCCCCACCACTCCACATCCGTTTCGCCAGGGTTCTGGAGGGAGGGGCGCAGGGGCCCATCGCCCACGATCACCAGCACGCATCCCGCCGGTCGCACCAATCGCCAGGCCGTGAGAAGTGCCTCGAGATTTTTCTCGGTGGTGATCCGTCCCATATAGAGAAACACCCTTCGGCCGGCATAGCGGCGTCGCAGGTCGGCCAGCACCGGACCAGCCACCTGCGGCGCCGGGGCCCAGAGGTCGGTATCCACCCCATTGGGGATGATCGCCAGCCGCTCCCGCCGTACCCCCAGCCGTTCGAGCAGCTCGGCCTGCAGGGCCGAGAACACGATGACCCGGTCGTAGCGGGCCAGGGAGGGGGCGTAGAGCTGGTAGGTGAGTTGTTGGGTGCCGGCGGTGAGGTTGCGCAGTCCCGCGTCGAAGGCAGGGTGGAAGGTGGCCACCAGGGGCAGGCCGAGCTGCTGGCAGAGGTCGGGCAGGCGGAAATCGAGCGG
>JBAXOO010000260.1:0-3453 GCA_037133235.1 Cyanobium sp. ELA507 | reverse complement strand
TGGGGGTCGCCGGTGGCATCGATCGCCCGGTTCATCCGCTCGATCTCGAATTCTTGGCCGAGGCTGAGGGCTAGGGGTTCCGCCATGGCGAGCTCCGCAAGGGGTCGTTGGGTTCCTCGTAAAGCTACAAACTGTTTCAAGAGGCCACGTATCCGTTGCAACAGGGATAAGTGGCGTGTCAGGAAATCACGGTTTGGTCTGCGTGCCCTGTGCTCCCGCTCAGGGGCTGGCGGCTGGATCCACCGAGCCTGGCTTGCCGCTGGCGCTGGAGCGACTGGAGCTGCGGCGGGGTTCCTGCCGTTTCTGCTGTTTTCGCCGGTTGTTCTCTCGCTGGGCCGCCCGTTCCCCTTCCTGTTGCTGCAGCTTCGCTTCGCTCGCCTCCTCCCGCTTCTTCTCCTGGTAGTAGGCGTAGTCGCCGCGGTAGAGCACCAGTTCTCCATCGCGCAGCTCCACGATGCGGTTGGCCACCCGCGCGATGAAGTAACGGTCGTGGGAGACCAGCAGGGCGGCACCGTCGTAGGCCATCAGGGCGTCCTCGAGCATCTGTTTGGCGGGGATGTCGAGGTGGTTGGTGGGTTCATCCAGCACCAGCAGGTTGCAGGGCGTGAGCAGCATCAGGGCCAGGGCCAGCCTTGCCTTCTCGCCTCCGGAGAGCTTCCCCACCTCCTTGAACACACTGTCATTACTGAAGCCAAAGCTGCCCAGCAGGGAGCGCACCTGGGTTTGGGTCCAGTCGGGCACCGCCTCGAAGAGGGTGTCGATCACGCTGCGGGAGAGGTTGAGGGCTTCGGCCTGGTTCTGCTCGAAGTAACCAGCCACCACATGGTGTTCTCCCAGGCAGGCCAGGCCGTCCTCGGGCTGCTCCAGGCCCATCACCAGCCGCAGCAGGGTGGATTTGCCAGCGCCGTTGGGGCCCACGAAGGCGATGCGGTCGCCGCGCTCCACCTCCAGGTTGGCCCCCAGAAACAGGATGCGTTCGCCGTAGCTGTGGGTGAGGTTCTCAATCGTGGCCACCTGCCGGCCGGAGCGGGGCGCCGGCGGGAACTGGAAGCGGGGGCCGGCAACGCCCTCTAATGGGGCCTCAATCCGCTCCACCTTGTCGAGGAGTTTCTCGCGGCTCTTGGCCTGGGTGCTGCGGGTGGCACTGGCCCGGAACCGGTCGATGTAGGCCTGCTGGGTGGCCAGCTCCTTCTGCTGGCGCTCAAAGGCCGCCTGGCCGGCCTCGCGCTCCAGGGCCTTCTGCTCCAGGTGCTGGCTGTAGTTGCCCAGGTAGCTGCGGGAGATGCCCCGCTCGGTTTCGACGATCTGGTTGCAGACCCGGTCCAGGAAGGCCCGGTCGTGGCTGATCACCACCAGGGGCACGGTCTGGCCGACCAGGTAGTCCTCCAGCCACTGGATCGTTTCGACGTCAAGGTGGTTGGTTGGCTCGTCGAGGAGGAGCAGATCCGGTTCCTGTAGCAGGATCTTGCCCAGGGCGATCCGCATCTGCCAGCCGCCCGAGTAGTCGCCCACCTTGAGCTCGGCACCCTCCGGGCTGAAGCCAATCGTGGGTAGGAGCTTGTCGATGCGGGCATCGAGTTCGTAGCCGTGCAGCGACTCGAACCGGCTCTGCAGGGACCCGAGTTCGTGGATCAGGCGATCGAGATGGTCGGGATCGGTGGCGGCTTGCTCGCTGCCCATCGCCTCTTCCACCTGGGCCTGACGGTTGAGCACCTCAGCGGCTTCCCCGAAGGCCTGGAAGAGTTCCTGCCGCACCGTGCGACGCGGATCGACATCGAATTCCTGCTGCAGGTAGACGATGCGGGGTGAGCCTTGCCTCACCACCTGGCCGCTGCTGGGCTCCTCCAGGCCGGCGATGATCCGCATCTGGGTGGATTTGCCGGCGCCGTTGACGCCCACCAGCCCGATTCGGTCGCCGCCCTTCACCTCCCAGGTGACATCGCGCAGCACCTCGCCGGTGGGGTAGATCTTGCCGATCCTTTCGAGGCGCAGCACGGAGATGGGGCAGGCATGGACCTGCATCATCCTCTGCCGCTGAAGCATGGACCGCCGGCGGCTTCGGGCAGACTTCCAGGAGCCATCCCCTCCCGATGATTCGACGGCTTGAACAGGTGGTGGCCCTGGTGGTGGCGGCGGGCCTGGCCCTAGTGAGCTACTGGTTGTTTTTCAGTTGGGCCCGGGGCGGTGGGGCGGAGCACCGGCTCCCTGGCCGTTCGCGTTCCATGCTGCTGGCCCCACCCCCGCCCTGGCTGGCGCTCGGCGCCGGCCAGGGCGACTTAAAGTCCGCCGCGGGCCTTCAGCAGCCACCGGTTGGTGGCCCCATCGTCGAGGCTCGCCAGATGGGCTTGCACAAGCTCGGCCGTGACGGGCAGGCCCTGAGCTTCGCCGATGGCCACGATGCGTGAAAGGGCACCGCTGGGGTCCTGCAGGGCCTGGCGAAAGAGGGCCTGGGTGAGTTCGGCGTCGGCGCTGATGCGGCTGTAGAGCTCGGCGGCGTTCTGGGCGGTCATGGCTCCCGATCGAATCCCTCGACGCTAGGACTTCGGACTGCGCCAATACAGGCCGGCCCCAGCCTTGACCCGGCGGCCATGGCTGGCGGTACCGCTTGGCTGGATTCAGGCGGCATTGGACTGGGCCTCTTCCTCGGTGCCACTGGCAAAGGCATCCTCCATGCTGCGGGCGTCAAGGCAAAGCACCTTGCGCAGCTGGGCGTAATTGGCCGCCAGGCTCTGGCGCCCCTCCTGCTGGGCGCCGTATTCGGCCCGCTGCAGCACATGGTGGAGGTGGGTGAGCAGGTAGGTGCTGATCACGGCGGAAACGAGCACGTCGCTGCGGTCGGCGGTCGCGCCCTGGCGCTGGCCATGGCGGGAGGCGGCCGATCGGGTGGCTTTGGCCCGCTGGGGCTGCCTGGTTTCGGTGGGGGGAATGGAGGTCTGTTGAGGTCTGGCCATGGTTCGAGCGGGCTGGGGGCCGGCGGAGTGAACGATCCGGCGGGAGCAGATCCCGCGGGGTGGACAGGGTTGGCGGGAGGCCCGGCCTGGTGAGGATCGGGCTGGAACGGATCCGATGGGATGGGATCGGTTCCACAACCTTACTGCTGGATACTACCCTTGCCAGCTTCTGTACACTTTTTAGTAGCCCATCGGATCCAGGGGTCGTGCCCACCCGCCAGACCTCTTCCAGCGGGCGCCCGAAGTCCCCCCGGATCCAGGTGGTGCTTCCTGAGGATCTCTGCCACCGGCTCGCGGTGCTGGCGGAGGACGAGTCCCGCACGGTGAGCAACATGGCCAAGGTGCTGATCCAGCTGGGGGTTGAGCGGTTGGAGCGTGAGCGCCCTGCCGCAGCGCCCCCCAGTCCGCCTCCTCCTTCCGCCAGGCCAGCGCCCGTTTCCGCCGAACCTCCCTCCAGCCCCGCCAGCGGCAACCCCGCCTCCGGCACCGATCGCTTCCGGGC
>JBAXOO010000259.1:0-3455 GCA_037133235.1 Cyanobium sp. ELA507 | reverse complement strand
CACGGATGTTGACGGGGGTGTTGGCACCGATGATTTCGGCGGCGCGGGCTTCGCGGTCGAGGGGCACCTGGGCGGTGAGCAGGGTGCCGCCCTGGCGGACGCCTTCGAGGTAGATGCTGAGATCGGGCTCGGGCACCAGATCGGAAAGGGCACGGAGCTTGGGAGCATCCGAAGCATCGTCGGCGCTCAGCAGATCGAGGGCATCGCGGTGCAGACCGGCGGCAGCCAGATCCTCAAGGGCCTTGGCGGCGTGGGCATTCTCGGCAAACAGACCGATGACGGTGCGGGTAGCCATTGGGGTTGATTGGGTGAGGGAGAAGGAGGTTGGAGCAAACGAAAACGAGTGATTCCGAATCATTCAGAAATCACAATTCTTGCCGAACCTTGAATGCGTCAAGATTCGATCAGGGTTGTTCGTGCTTCAACAGGCGCGTCAAGCGCTCTGCTTCAACCTATTCGCCTGGCTTCGGCATGGCAAGTGATCCAGGAAACCATTGTTAGGCCTTACCACAACCTTATCGAGGCGAAGAATTGCCAGCTCATGCCATTGAAAACCCAAGACATGCAAGGGCATTTTCGCTAAATGAGCAAGGATTTGCGCCGCTGGCCGCTTTATTGAAATCTTCGCATCCGCCTCAAGTGTGTGTTGCATCTCCCTGGCCTGTGATCACCGCTACATTGCCCTGTATCCAGCTGAATCCGTAGCATCGACAAACATCCAATACCCCATCAAAGGGCCTTGGCAATGACATGAATCAGCAAAAGATCCGCAGAAGATCCGCTCAGGATTAGCTCTGCTGGTCGCGATCCCCCTCCTGCGGGGCGGCGGATGGCCAGGCGGCCGCCAGGTCCGCCAAGGAGCGGTCGCGGTAGGCGCCGTAGCGGCGCCGCTTATCGCGGATCCGCTCGCCAAGCTCTGGCATGAGGCCGAAGGTGGGGGGCATGGGCTGGAAGCGCCCCTTGCCCGAACCACCCCCACCACAGGGGGCGGTGGCGATGAAGTGGGTGAGGGCCCCGGCCATGGTGGTGGGGGGCAGGCTGAAGGGGGTCAGCCCCAGGGCCAACCGGGCCGCATTGGTGCCCGCCAGCCAGCCGCCGGCCACCGCCGCCGCATAGCCCTCGGTGCCAGTGATCTGGCCCGCCGCCAGCAGGCTGGGGCGCTGGCGGAACTGCAGGGTGGGATCGAGCAGTTGGGGCGATTCGAGGAAGGTGTTGCGGTGCATCACGCCGAAGCGCACGAACTCGGCCGCCTCAAGCCCCGGGATCAGGCGCAGCACCCGCTTCTGTTCGCCCCATTTGAGGTTGGTCTGGAAGCCCACCAGGTTCCAGAGGCGGCCATCTTTGTCCTCCTGGCGCAGCTGCACCACCGCATAGGCCCGCTTGGCACGCCGCACGTCACGGTCGTTGACGTCGCCCCAGCGAGGATCCCAGAGGCCGATTGGCTTAAGGGGGCCGTAGCGCATCGTGTCCTCGCCGCGGCGGGCCAGCTCCTCGATCGGCAGGCAGCCTTCGAAAAAGCTGGCACTCTCCTTGTCAAAGTCCTTGAGTTCGGCCTGTTCCGCCTGCAGCAATGCCTCGCGGAAAGTCAGAAACTGCTCCCGGTCCATCGGGCAGTTGATGTAGTCGGCGTCGCCCTTGTCGTAGCGGCTGGCCCGAAAGGCAACTGAGAGGTCGATCGATTCGCCCTCCACAATCGGGCTGGCGGCATCGAAGAAGTGGCAGTCGTCGCGGCCGGTGAAGCCCCGCAGCTGCTCCGCCAGGGCATCGGCGGTGAGCGGCCCGGTGGCCAGCACGGTGATCTGCTCCGGCCCGGGCAGCTCCAGCTGCTCCCGGCGCTCGACCTGGACCAGGGGATGGCTTTCCAGGGCAGCCGTCAAGGCGGCGCTGTAGCGGCCCCGATCCACCGCCAGCGCCCCACCGGCGGGCACGGCGTGCTGGTCGGCGGTGCGGATCACCAGGGAGCCTAGGCGGCGCAGCTCCTCCTGAAGCAGCCCGGCGGCCCGGTCGGCCGAAAGGGCCCCGAAGCTGTTGCTGCAGACCAGCTCGGCAAATTCGGCGCTGTGGTGGGCGGGCGAGCGCCGAACCGGGCGCATCTCGACCAGCCGCACCGGCACCCCGGCCTGGGCGATCTGCCAGGCGGCCTCGGTGCCCGCCAAGCCGGCCCCGATCACCAAGATCTCCTGCCCTACGGGTCCATTCAGCGGGGCAGGGTCAGGCAGCGAATCGGGCACGCGTCGGGCAAGAACCAGCCGTCAAGCTAGGTGCTGGCCTGAAGCCGGCCAGCCACACAACAGGCCAAAAAAACGCCCGTGAAGTACCCCACCAAGAAGGCCAGGTCGAGCCGGTTGATACCGAAGCCAGCCGGGAGAAGAAAGGCGCTCAGGCGCGCTTGATGAAGAGCTGGAGCTGACCCACGGCAGCACGGCCGATGTGGAACACGGCCCAGCTGGCAGCCAGGAGGATGGGGGCGGCGACCAGGATGAGCCTGAGGTCCATGGTGGCGAAGGCAGGATTTGGCGATCTTAGGGAACGGCGCCGCGGGAGTGAGAACTGGCTTCCTCAAGCGAATGACTTCGATGCAAAGGTGACTTCGAGGCAATGGTGTCGACGAGGCAAGGGTCCCTTCGAAGCCAAGGTCCCTTCGAGGCATGGATCCCTTCGAAACCAAGATCCCTACGAAGCCAAGGTCCCTTCGAAACAGCGGTGATCTTGACGCCATGCGCCGCCGCCTGATCAGCCGCTGCCTCTTGGTGGAGCCAGATCCCTGGGCGCGTTCCCGAACCGATCAGCCCAAGGTGGCCCCCAAACACCTCACCCGGCGCCACGATCCGCTCGCTTCAAGCTGAGTCCTGGCCAGCCAAGCCCTGCCTCCCCTCCCGAGCGGCATGGGCCATGGCCAGCTGGCGGTAATGACGGGCGTGTTGGCGCTGCGCCTCGATCGCTTCGAGGCTGAGCTCCCGCTTGGGCTGGGCCGGCGCCCCCATCACCAGGGTTCCTGGCGGCACATCACGGGTCACCACCGAACCCGCCGCCACCAGCGCCCCCGTCCCCACCGTGACGCCATTGAGCACCACCGCCCCGATGCCGATCAGGCAGCCGTCCTCCAGGGTGGCGCCATGGATCACGGCCCGGTGACCAATGGTCACATCCGCTCCGATCAACACCGGCTGGCCAGGATCCCCATGCAGCACCGCGCCGTCCTGCACGTTGCTGCCCTCCCCCACGACGATCGGGCAAAGGTCGGCCCGGGCCACCGCCGTGGGCCAGAGGCTGGCGCCGGCCTCCAGCCGCACATCCCCAATCACCACAGCCGAGCCGGCCACCCAGGCTTCCGGATGCACCACCGGCTCAGGCCAGGTGGCGTATGAGAGGTCTGCGGAGGGCTGGGTGTCCGCTATCAACGGCGGCGGCGGCGCTGTTGGGCCTTGCGCTTGTACTTCTCGGTGGGGGTCTCG
>JBAXOO010000258.1:0-3473 GCA_037133235.1 Cyanobium sp. ELA507 | reverse complement strand
CCGCCCGATCCCGCCAGGCGCTCCGGCTTCTTCGCCCCTGCGGAGCACGGACATCAGGCTCCTCCCGCTCCTGTTCACATCCCAAGTTTCACGACTGCGCCACCTCCGGGCCGCAGCCATCCAGCCCGATTCTCTCCATGGCCTTCACCATCCCTCCCCTCGAGGACATTCGCCCGCCCCGCTGGGTGAAGCCCAGCTTCGACGGCCGCCAGCTGCTGCCCGCCCTGATCCCGATCCTGGCTTGCCTCTATGTGGGGGTGGTGATCCTGGTGCCGGCTCTGGCCGTGGTGGTGCAGGCCTTCGCCAAGGGGCTGGGCGTGTTTCTCGACAACTTCAAATCGCCCGAACTCCTTTCCGCCCTGCGGCTCACCCTGATCGCCAGCGCGATCGCCGTGCCCTGCAACGCCATCTTCGGGTTGGCGGCCGCCACTGCCATCGCCCGCCACCGCTTCCCCGGCAAGGCCCTGCTGCTCAGCATCATCGATCTTCCCTTCTCGATCTCGCCGGTGGTGGTGGGCCTGATGCTGGTGCTGCTCTACAGCCCCACCCATGGCGTCTTCGCCGGCTTGCTGCAGAGCACGGGCTGGAAGATCATTTTTTCGCTTCCCGGCATCGTGATGGCCACGATCCTGGTGACCTTCCCGTTTATGGCCCGGGAGGTGATCCCCCTGCTGGAGGAGGAGGGCTGGGATCAGGAGGAGGCAGCCCGCACCCTCGGCGCCAGCGACTGGCAGGTGTTCTGGAAAGTCACCCTGCCCTCGGTGCGCTGGGCGGCCCTCTATGGCCTAATCCTCACCACCGCCCGGGCCCTCGGCGAGTTCGGCGCGGTGTCGGTGGTGAGCGGCAACATCCGCGGCGAAACCCAGACCCTGCCGCTGTTTGTGGAGGATGCCTACAAGCAATACCACACCGAAATGGCTTTCGGCGCCTCCCTGGTGCTGGCCACGGTGGCGATCGTGTCGCTGCTGCTCAAGTTCGCCGTGGAGCAGCTGATGGAGCGCGACCGAAGCGGGGTGAAGGGAGAGGACGACTGACGCGCTGCTCGCACGCTGCCACCCTTCAGCGGTTCGGCTGGGGGGTGGTGCGCAGGTAGGGCCGGATCTCGGTCACGCCCTTGGGGAACTTGGCGCGGGCGTCCTCGGTGGAGATCGAAGGCAACACCACACAGTCCTGGCCGTCCTTCCAGTTCACCGGGGTGGCCACGGAGTGGTGGTCGGTGAGCTTCAGCGAGTCGATCACGCGCAGGATTTCAAGCCGGTAGGGCCACACCGGCTCCTGGGACTCCGGCCGATTCCCGCTGCGGCGGATGCAGCCAACAGCTCGGCTGTGCCTCGCCATAGGGAAAGCGGAGGTCGGCCTTGGGCCAGGGCAGGGGTCGTTGCCGCACCACCGGCGCCCCATGGCGGCGTCGCTGCTCCGCCATTCCAAGTGTCACCAGAGGCCTTTGGAGCGAGGCGGCGACGGGCTGCACCGGCATGATGAAGTGACCGATTTCATCCTCTCCGCCGCAGCCCTGCCATGGCCCAGCCCCGGATCCTGATCGTCGGCGGCGGTGCCGCGGGCCTTACCGCCGCCAGCCAACTGCGCCGCTTCCGGCCCGAGCTGTCCATCACCCTGCTGGAACCGGCCGAGCACCACGACTACCAACCCGGCTGGACTTTGGTGGGGGCCGGGGTATTCAGCCTCGAGGAAACCCGCCGCCGTGAAGCCGACCTGATTCCGGCCGGGGTGGAGTGGATCCGGGAGGCGGCGGCCGGTTTCGATCCGGTCGCCAACACGGTCACCACCGCCGCGGGCCGGCAGATCGGCTACGACGTTCTGGTGGTGGCCACCGGCCTGCGGCTCTGCTGGGAGGCGATCGAGGGCCTGCCCGAAGCCCTTGGCCAGGGCGGCGTTTGCAGCAACTACTCGCGCCAGCACGCCACCTACACCTGGGAGTGCATCCAGGCCTTCAAGGGCGGAAACGCTGTGCTCACCTGCCCGCCGATGCCGATCAAGTGCCCGGGCGCACCCCAGAAGATCGCCTACCTCGCCGACGACGTGTTCCAGCGCGATCCGGCCGTGGCCGCCGCCACCAAGGTGATCTATGCCACCGCCACCCCCGGCATCTTCGGCGTGCCCACCTTCGCGGCACCGCTGCGGGAGGTGGTGAAGCGCAAGGGCATCGACGCCCGCTACAACCACGTGCTCACCGCCGTGCGGCCCGCCACCAAGGAGGCGGTGTTCCGCGTGCAGCCCGCCAGCCCCAGCCAAGGCGATGGGGAGGAGCCACGCGAGGAGGTGATCCCCTACGCCCTGCTGCATGTCACCCCACCGATGGCGGCGCCCACGGTGGTGGCCAGCAGCCCCCTGGCCGCCGGCGGGCCGGGCGGCTTCGTGGAGGTGGATCAGTACAGCCTCCAGCACAAGCGCTTCGCCAATGTCTTCGCGATCGGCGATGTGGCCGGCATGCCCAACTCCAAAACGGCCGCTGCGGTGCGGGGCCAGGCGCCGGTGCTGGTGGCCAACCTCCTGGCCCAGCTGGATGGCCGCCCCCTGGAGGCCCGCTATGACGGCTACAGCTGCTGTCCGCTGATCACCGGCTACGGCCGCACGATCATGGCCGAGTTCAACTACGAGCAGCAGCCGGTTCCCTCCTTCCCGCTTGATCCCACCCAGGAGCGCTGGAGCATGTGGGTGGTGAAGAAGAACCTCTTGCCCTGGCTCTACTGGAACCGCATGCTGCGCGGTGAGCCCCACGAACGCCGTTACATGCCCGGCGTGCGGGTCTGATGCCCCGCCCTCCCAGGGCCAGTGGCAGGGCCAGTGCCAGGGCCAGCGCCAGTGCCAGCGGAACGGTGCGGAAACAGGATGGTGTTTGCATGTTAGGGAAGTTCTGGATCTACCATGAACCGGGTGGGTGTCAATGAAGGATTTTCGGGCGCTCCGCAAGGGTGCAGGACAAAAAAATCAGGGAGGGGCGATTTACCGTTGTCCATCTCCGCTCCGGTTCGAATCGCCCTGGACCATGAGGGAACCATCGGCAGCGGGATCCCTCGACGCCCATCACTGGGCGCTCAAGGGTTTTCTGGCATGGACCGGAGAACAAAACCTGGACATCCCCCGCCGCCTTCACCCGCGCCACGCTCGGGGACTATCAGCTCCACCATCCCTTCTCCCTCCAGAAAATCATCGGATAGACGCAAGACTTGAAGACGCAAGACTCAAGACAAGATTTCGCTGCGCTAACACGGAACCATGCCTCACACGACGAGCGTCGATGCTCGCGATATTCCGGCGGCAGCTCAAGGTCAGTGCGAAGCTCTCAGCGTCTAGTCTTGTGTCTTGCGTCTTGTAGTCTTGTGTCTTTGGAGGAATGGATTCCCGACGACGAACCGGACCTCACCTGGTTCAACCAGCCACGGAAACCATCGGAACCCGACCCAGACTGGTTCGATCAAAGCCCGGCATGGAAAGCTCCCGAGGTCCCGCTT
>JBAXOO010000257.1:0-3475 GCA_037133235.1 Cyanobium sp. ELA507 | reverse complement strand
TTGGTGGGGGAATCGGGGGTGGGCAAGACGGCGGTGGTGGAATCCCTGGCCCAGCGGATCGTGCTGGGTGATGTGCCGGAGGCCCTGCGGGGCCTGCGCCTGGTGGCCCTCGACCTCGGCGCCCTGATCGCCGGTGCCAAGTTCCGCGGCCAGTTTGAGGAGCGCCTGCGGGAGGTGCTGGCGGAGGTGCGGGAGGGGGAGGTGGCTGCCGGGGATGGCGGCGGTGGCGTGGTGCTGTTCATCGATGAGCTCCACACCGTGGTGGGGGGGGAACGCTCCGGCCCGGATGCCGCCAGCCTGCTCAAGCCCGTGCTGGCCCGGGGCGATCTGCGCTGCATCGGCGCCACCACCCCCGAGGACTACCGCCGCACGATCGAGAAGGACCCGGCCCTGGAGCGCCGTTTCCAGCAGGTGTTGATCCGGGAGCCGGATGGCGAAACCTGTCTGCAGATCCTGCGGGGTCTGAAGGAGCGCTATGAGCTTCACCACGGCGTGACCATCACCGATGGGGCCCTGGTGGCGGCGGCCCGCCTGGCCGATCGCTACCTGAGCGACCGCTGCCTCCCCGATTCCGCCATTGATCTGGTCGATGAGGCCGCCGCCCAGTTGCGCATGGAGGCGACCTCCAAACCCCAGGCCGTGGAGGAGGCCGAGGCGGAACTGCGCCGGGTCGAACTGGCCCTGCTATCCGCCGAGGCGGCCCCGCTGGAGGAACGGCTGGCGCTTCAGGAGCGGCGCCGGACCGCCCAGGCGGCCCTGGAAACCCTGCAGCAGCGCTGGGCGGGGGAGCGGGAGCGGCTGGCGGAGTTGCGGGAGCTGCTCCGCCAGGACGAGGACCTGCGCCATGCCATCGCTGAGGCCGAGCGCCTCGGCGACTACGAGGAGGCGGCCCGGCTCGACCATGACCAGCTGCGGGCTGTGCAGCAGCGCCGCCAGTTCGTGGAGGCCGAACTCCAGGCCGATCCGATGCTGCGGGAGCAGGTGGAGGAGGGCGACATCGCCGATGTGGTGGCCCGTTCCACCGGCATCCCGATCCAGCGACTGTTGGCTGGCGAGCGCCAGAAGCTGCTGGAGCTGGAGAACCGCCTTGGCGAACGGGTGATCGGCCAGCCCGAGGCGGTGGCGGCGGTGGCCGCGGCGATCCGCCGGGCCCGGGCCGGCATGCAGGCCCCCACTCGGCCGGTGGGTTCCTTTCTCTTCTTAGGGCCCACCGGTGTGGGCAAGACCGAGCTGGCCAAGGCCCTGGCCGGTTCCCTTTTCGATGGCGAGGAGGCTTTGGTGCGGCTCGACATGAGTGAATTCATGGAGCGCAATGCCGTGGCCCGCCTGGTGGGGGCGCCGCCGGGTTACGTGGGCTACGAGGAGGGGGGACAGCTCACCGAGGCCGTGCGCCGCCGCCCCTACGCGGTGCTGCTGCTCGATGAGGTGGAGAAGGCCCACCCGGAGGTGTTCAACCTGCTGCTGCAGGTGCTCGACGACGGTCGCCTTACCGATTCCCAGGGCCGCACCGTGGACTTCCGCCACACCGTGGTGATCATGACCAGCAACCTGGCCAGCCGGTCCATCCTGGAGCGGGCCAGCGCCGGGCGGGGGGAGACCGGGGCTGGGAATCGGCCCGATGCGGCATCCGATCCCGGACCCGATAGGGGTCCCAATAGGGGTCCCAATGGGGGACTCGATCCTGGGGTCGATCCGCAGGCCGGCGCGGCCCAGCGGGAGCAGGAGCTGGATCGCAGCCTCGACCGGGCCGTGGAGGAGGCCCTGGCCCGCCAGTTCCGGCCGGAATTCCTCAACCGCATCGATGAGGTGATCCGCTTCCGCCCCCTGGCCGCCAGCGATCTCCAGCGGATTGTGCGCCTCCAGCTGGCCGAGCTGGCTGCCTTACTGCGGGAGCAGCAACTGGAGCTCCGGGTCGACGAGGCGGCGGTGACCCTGCTGGCCGAGCAGGGCTACGAGCCCGAATACGGCGCTCGGCCGCTGCGCCGGGTGCTGCGGCGCCGGATCGAGAACCCATTGGCCACCCACCTGCTGGAGGACCGCTTCCGCGGGTCCAAGGGGGTGCGGGTGGAAGCCGTCGTCCCGACGGCGGGGGAGGGGGCCGAGCTGCGGTTCGTCCCCTTCCCCTAGGACGGATCGGGCGTCCGGTAGGGTGTTCGTTTGTCGGTGCGCCCCAGCTCCGTGGATCCGGCCCCTCCCACTTCAGCCGCCTCCGACGCCGCGTCCGAGGGTTTCTCCACGGTCGTCCCCGGCCGCCCGGAAGGGGACGGGGACGACGCATCCCCCGCCGATCCCTTGGATTCCGAGGTGGCCAGTGGCTTCTTGGCCGCCACCATGGGCGAGCTGGGCAAGGTGGTTTGGCCGAGCCGGCAGCAGCTCTTCAGCGAGTCGGTGGCGGTGATCCTGATGGTGGCGCTCTCGGCCGCTGCCATCGCGGCCATTGACCGCTTCTACGGCTGGGCCTCCAGCCAGGTGTTCCGTTGATGTCATCCTCCCTGAGTTCTGTGTCCGACCACGATCAAGACAGTCCACTGGTGCTCGAGCCGGACGACGGCCTGGGCGGCGTCGAACTGGCGCTGGACGCAGCAGCTGAGGGGGTTGGCGAGGCTGAAGGGTCTAGCAAGCCCCAGGTGGCCCGCTGGTTTGCGGTGCAGGTGGCCTCCAGCTGTGAAAAAAAGGTGAAAGCAACCCTCGAGCAGCGGGCCGTGACCCTCGGGGTCGACAACCGCATTCTTGAGATCGAAATTCCCCAGACCCCCGGGGTCAAACTCAAGAAGGACGGCAGCCGCCAGTCGATCGATGAGAAGGTGTTCCCCGGCTATGTGCTGGTGCGGATGATCCTCGATGAAGACACGATGATGGCGGTGCGCAGCACCCCCAATGTGATCAACTTTGTGGGTCAGGAGGAGCGCCGTGCCACCGGTAAGGCCCGCGGCCACATCAAGCCTCGCCCCCTCAGCCGCCAGGAGGTGGAGCGCATCTTCAAGCGGGCCGCCGAGAAGAAGCCGGTCGTCAAGGTCGACATCACCGAAGGCGACCAGATCCTGGTGACCGCCGGTCCGTTTAAGGACTTCCAGGGCGAGGTGATCGAGGTTTCCGGCGAGCGCAGCAAGCTCAAGGCCCTGCTCTCGATCTTTGGCCGGGAAACCCCGGTGGAGCTCGAGTTTTCCCAGATCAGCAAGCAGAGCTGATCGCCTCCGGCCGCCTCCCTGCGGAGGGCGGCCCCGGTGCTTCATCCTTCGGGGTGATCACCACCCAGCCGGACCCTTCGGGCTCCGGTCATCCGCAGACCCTTCCCCGTTCCCACCGGGGGCCCCGTTCCCCCGTCTCCGCTAGGAGACCCAACCCCAGCCCAGCCGATGGCCAAGAAAGTCGTAGCCGTGATCAAGCTGGCCCTCAACGCCGGCAAAGCCAACCCAGCTCCCCCCGTGGGCCCAGCCCTCGGTCAGCATGGCGTCAACATCATGGCGTTCTGCAA
>JBAXOO010000256.1:0-3481 GCA_037133235.1 Cyanobium sp. ELA507 | reverse complement strand
GGTCCAAGAGAAATCAACCGGTGTCGCAGCAGCGGCGACCGGTGACACGGAGGGATAAAAGCCCGGGAGGCCGCACCTCACCCCTGCATCCCCTCCCGATGGCACCCCCCTCGGAGTTCCCCGACGGACTCCCCTCAGAACCGTTTGCGCGCCAGGCGCCCACTCCTTCCTCCCAGCAAGGGTTAGGTGGGGAGGGTCGAAGGGCCTTGGAGAAAGAGGCCAGGCTGCCCCTCACCGGCTGGCAACAGGAGGTGGACCAGGGGCTCCGCTATGGGCTGGAGGCGGCCGACAGCATCGTGGATCGGCGTATCTCCACCTTCTCGCGGGGGGAATTGCCCCACTACGCGGGAATTAATACCTTCATGAAGGCGCCATATATCGAAGACGTCAATCGCGTCGGCGAATTCGATGTGGCCATTCTCGGTGTCCCCCACGACAGCGGCACCACCTACCGACCAGGTACGCGATTTGGTCCCCAGGGAATCCGGCGCATCTCGGCCCTCTACACCCCCTACAACTATGAAATGGGCGTGGATTTGCGGGAACAGATTCGCCTTTGCGATGTGGGCGACATCTTTACCATCCCCGCCAACAACGAGAAGAGCTTCGATCAAATCTCCAAGGGCGTGGCCCATGTCTTTGCCAGCGGCGCCTTTCCGATCATCCTTGGCGGCGACCATTCGATTGGCTTCCCCACCGTTCGCGGCGTTTGCCGGCACCTGGGAGATAAAAAAGTTGGCATCATCCATTTCGACCGCCACGTCGACACCCAAGAAACCGACCTGGATGAGCGGATGCATACCACCCCTTGGTTCCATGCCACCAACATGGCCAATGCGCCGGCTGAAAATCTGGTGCAATTGGGCATCGGCGGCTGGCAGGTTCCCCGGGAGGGGGTGAAGGTTTGCCGGGAGCGGGGCACCAACGTGCTCACCGTCACCGACATCTGCGACATGGGCCTGGAGGCGGCGGCCCGCTATGCGATTGAGCGGGCCACCGATGGCACTGATTGCGTCTACATCTCCTTCGATATCGATTGCATTGATGCCGGCTTCGTACCCGGGACCGGTTGGCCCGAGCCTGGAGGGTTGCTGCCGAGGGAGGCGCTGAAATTGCTCGAATTGATTGTGCGCAATGTGCCCGTCTGCGGCCTGGAGGTGGTGGAGGTGTCGCCGCCGTACGACATCAGTGACATGACCTCCCTGATGGCCGCCCGGGTGATCTGCGACACCATGGCCCACTTGGTGGTGAGCGGCCAGCTACCCCGCCGGTCGTTGCCGAGTTGGATCTCTCCGACCTGCAACCTCCAGGTCGATCAGGCCTGGAGGTAAGGCCATGCACGAAGTCGACATGACCCGGGCCCTATTGCTCTCGATGCACACCTGGAGGGAGGGCCATGGGCCCCAGCAGCCCAGGGTGAGCCGGGTGAATCTGCAGGTGGGTGCCTTCACCTGCGTGGAGCCCGACCAATTGGTGTTCACCTGGGAGGTGGCGATCGCCAACAGCTGGCTGGAGGGGGCCCAGCTCGCGATCGAGCCGGTGCCGCTGCTGGGCCGTTGCCTGGCCTGCGCTTCCACCTACACACCTGAGCTGGAGCGGGGCTACCGCTCCCCCTGTTGCAGCCATCCGATGGAGGAGATCGTGAGCGGCCGCGAATTGCGGATCCGCAGCGTGGATTACGAGTTGGTGGAGGCCAATCCGCCGCCCGGGCCGAGGCCTGATCCAGCTGCAGCCGTTTGAGATTTCAGCGCCTTTCGACCCAGATCCCTGCCCCTGATTGCCATGCACATGCCCCTGGAAGACAACCTTGGCCTCAATCTTCTGGCCGCCAATCAGCACCAGGCCGCCCACAACCGCGAGCACTTTGATGCCTGGCAACTGCTCTGCATCAATGTGATGAGCAGCCCAGGAGCCGGCAAAACCTCGCTGCTGGAGCGAAGTTTGCCCCTGCTGGCCAATGATTTCGCGATGGCCGTGCTGGAGGGTGACATGACCACCCAGCTCGACGCCGAGCGTTTGGAGGCGGTGGGGGTGCCCGTGGTGCCGATCACCACCGGCCGCTCCTGCCACCTCGATGCCGCCATGGTGGCCGGTGGGCTGCGGCTGCTACGGCAGCGACTTGATCCCGCCAGCCTCGATCTGCTCTGGGTGGAAAACGTCGGCAATCTGGTCTGTCCGGCCGAATTCGAGGTGGGCGAACACCGCAAGGTGGCCCTGCTGAGTGTTACCGAGGGCGAAGACAAGCCCCTCAAGTACCCGGTGATGTTCCGGGAGGCCGACTGTGTGCTGATCACCAAGACCGACCTGCTGCCCTACCTACCGGTGGAGGTGGAGCGGATCGAGGCCCACATCCACCAAGTGAATCCCCGCTGCAAGGTGCTGAGGGTTTCGGCCAGCAGCGGCGACGGCCTCGAGGCCTGGCACCGCTGGCTGCGCCAGCAAGTCGCCCACCAGAAAGCGGCCCTGCTGGCAGCGGCAGCGCCCCCCCCCAGCACCGCGGCACTGCCGCTCAGCCTGGCTCGGTGAGCCACTTCAGTCGCAGCCCATTCACCCCTGCCGCTCCAGGCACCCTCCCACCAGCGTTTGTTCTGAACACCATGACCCGTTTCACCCCCCGCTCCTTCCGTCAGCGCACGGTGGCTTCCCTCCTCCTCGCCGGGGTGGTCAGCGCCGGCCTCGGAGGCTGCAGCAAGCCAGGCCCCTCGGTCACCGAAACGCCGGTGCGCATTGGCTATAGCGCTTGGCCGGGCTGGTTCCCGTGGAAGGTGAGCGAGGAAAAAGGCCACTTCACCGCCGCCGGAGTGCCGGTGAGCCTCACCTGGTTTGACGGCTACCTCGATTCGATCAACGCCCTCAACGCCGGGCAGCTGGATTGCAACAGCCAGACCCTGGGTGACACGATCTCTTCGATCGCCGGGGGCGCCGATCTGCAGGTGGTGCTCACCAACGACATCTCCAGTGGCAATGATCAGATCATTGCGGCGCCTGGGATCCGCAGCGTTGCCGACCTCAAGGGCAAAAAGGTGGCCGCCGAGGAGGGCACGGTGGACCACTACCTGCTGCTGCTGGGCATGAAGAAAGCCCGGATGTCCGAGAAGGACATCACCTTTGTGCCTCTGGAAACGGGTGCCGCTGCGGCGGCCTTCGTGGCCGGAAAGGTGGATGCGGTGGGGGTGTTTGCACCCTTCACCACCCAGGCGCTGAAGCGGCCGGGCAGCACCACCTTGTTTAGCTCCAAGGATTTCCCCGGTGCCATTAGTGATCACCTGGTCTGCAATCGGGCCTTCGTGGCCAAAAATCCCGAGAAGATCCAAAAGATCGTCAATGCCTGGTTTGCCACCCTCCGGGACATCAAGGACAACCCCGCCCCCTCCCTGGCGATCCTCGCCAAGCGGGCCGGCGTGAGTGAGGCGGAGTATCGGGCCTATGACGCTGGCACCACGATCTACACCCTTGACCAGAACCGCCAGGTGATTAAGCC
>JBAXOO010000255.1:0-3482 GCA_037133235.1 Cyanobium sp. ELA507 | reverse complement strand
CCCATGAAGGTGCGTGCCTCAGTCAAGAAAATGTGCGACAAGTGCCGGGTGATTCGTCGCCACGGCCGGGTGATGGTCATCTGCACCAACCCCAAGCACAAACAACGCCAGGGCTGAGCCTGGCCTGATCATTGCCCCCGCCGCCGGGGGCTTCCAACGACCCCACCGGTCAGCGTCAGCTGTGACGACGACCGAGGGTCACCCCCCACTCCTTTGAACGCTTCCTGACGTGGCTCGGATTGCCGGTGTCGACATCCCTCGCGACAAGAGGGTCGAGATTTCTCTCACCTACGTGTATGGCATCGGGCTCACCCGGGCCCGCAAGATCCTCGCCAAGGCGGGGGTCAGCCCCGACATCCGGGTGAAGGACCTCAGTGACGGCGACGTGCAGAAACTGCGCGGCGCCGCCGACTCCTTCACCCTTGAGGGTGACCTCAGGCGCGAGGAGGGCATGGCCCTTAAGCGCCTTCAGGACATCGGCTGTGTCCGGGGACGACGTCACCGCATGGGCCTGCCCGTGCGTGGTCAACGCACCCGCACCAATGCCCGCACCCGCCGCGGCGCCCGCAAGACCGTGGCCGGCAAGAAAAAGTAAGGCCTTCGCCTTCGCCCCAGCCCTGCCGCCGCCAAGGCGTCACCAGGGCTCCCCCCAGTTCCCCGATCACCTCCCTGCCTCTGCAGGGCTTTCTCCATGGCGAAGCCAGCCAAGAAATCAGGCCCCAAGAAGGCCAAACGCAACGTCCCCAACGGCGTGGCCCACATCCAGAGCACTTTCAACAACACGATCGTGTCAATTACCGACACGGCCGGCGAAGTGATCAGTTGGTCCTCGGCTGGAGCGAGCGGCTTTAAGGGAGCCCGCAAGGGAACCCCCTTTGCCGCGCAGACCGCCGCCGAAGCGGCCGCCCGTCGCGCCCTTGAGCAGGGCATGCGCCAAATCGAGGTGCTGGTGAGGGGGCCCGGCTCTGGCCGTGAGACCGCCATCCGTGCCCTTCAAGTGGCGGGTCTTGAAATCACCCTGATCAGGGATGTGACCCCCCTCCCCCACAACGGTTGCCGCCGGCCCAAGCGCCGCCGCGTCTGATCGGCTCCCTTCCCGTCCACCCCTCCGTACCCACAGACCGTGCTGCAGTACCAGATCGATCGGGTCGACCACCAGGTTGCCGCTGACCGCTCCCAGACCGGAGTTTTCGTGATTGGCCCCCTCGACCGGGGCCAGGCGACAACCCTTGGCAACTCCCTGCGCCGCGTGCTGATCGGCGGGCTTGAGGGCAGCGCCATCACGGCGGTGCGCATCTCCGGAGTCAACCACGAATACGCCACCGTGCCCGGCGTCCGCGAGGACGTGCTCGACATCCTGCTGAATTGCAAGTCGGTCCCGGTCAACAGCCGCAACCGCGAACTGGAGATCGGGCGCTTGGTGGTCAATGGTCCCGCCACCGTGACCGCCTCCGATCTTCAGTTCTCCTCCCAGGTGCAGGTGATTGATGCCGATCGGCTGATCGCCACCGTCGCCGAAGGCCACAGCCTGGAGCTCGAGGTGCATGTGGAGCGGGGTACCGGCTACCGCCCCGTCGACCGCCATAACGAGGACACCAGCGCCATTGACCTGCTCCAGATCGATGCGGTCTTCATGCCGGTGCGCCGGGTCAACTACAGCGTTGACGAAACGGCCGTGGGTGAAGGGGGCTCGGCCCGCGAGCGACTCCGCCTCGAAATCGAGACCAACGGCAGCATGACCCCCGATGACGCCATGGCCCAGGCGGCCAACCAGTTGATCGGCCTGTTCCAGCCCTTGGCCACCCTCACCATGGTCGAGGAGCCCGGTCTTGAGCCCCAGCCCTCGGCTGAGGCCCAGATCCCCCTCGAAGAACTCAACCTCTCGGTGCGGGCCTACAACTGCCTGAAGCGGGCCCAGGTCAACTCCGTGTCCGACCTGATGGGCTTCAGTTACGAAGATCTGCTCGAGATCAAGAACTTCGGCTCCAAGTCGGCCGACGAAGTGATTGAAGCCCTTGAGCGCATCGGCATCTCCCTGCCCCAGAGCCGCACCAGCGCCTGATCGGCGGTTCCTTCCACCACAGCGTCACGCCCCCGTTTCCGACCATGCGACACCAGTGCCGAGTCCCCCTTCTGGGACGCCCCGCCGACCAACGCAAGGCCCTGCTGCGGGGCCTCACCACCCAGCTGATTCGCGAAGGGCGGGTCACCACCACCAAGGCCCGTGCCAAGGCCCTCCGCGATGAGGCCGAGCGCATGATCACCCTGGCCAAGGAGGGCAGCCTGTCGTCCCGCCGCCGCGCGATCGGCTACATCTACGACAAGCAGCTCGTCCACGCCCTGTTCGACAAGGCCCAGGATCGCTACGGCGAACGCCAAGGCGGCTACACCCGCATCATCCGCACGGTGCGCCGCCGGGGTGACAACGCCGAGATGGCGATCATCGAGCTGGTCTGAACCCCGGCTCCACCCTGACCAACCAATCCCCCGTCGCCGGTACCGGATCGATCCCTGATCGATCGACCGGCCCTAGCCGGATTGCCCTGTGCCTTCAATACGACGGCTCAGCTTTCCATGGCTGGCAGCGCCAGAGTCGGCTGGGCAGTGTGCAACAGACTCTCGAAGAGACGATTGGGGCCCTTGACCCCCATCGCCCCATCCATGCCGTGGCGGCCGGACGCACCGACACCGGGGTGCATGCCTCCGGCCAAGTGGTGCATTTCGATGCCACCGGACCGATCCCGCCGCAGCGCTGGGCCCGGGCCCTCAACGGCCGCTTGCCCCCAACCGTGCGGGTGAGGGCAGCGGCAGCCGTTCCTGCCGATTGGCACGCCTGCTTCTCTGCCCAATACCGGCGCTATCGGTACACGATTTACAACGGCCGCACCCCCAACCTTTTCCTGGCCCCCTGGAGCTGGCACCGCTACCAGCTGCGGCTGGATGAGCGCTTGATGGCCGAAGTCCTGCAGCAACTGCTGGGCGAGCACGATTTCAGCGCCTTCATGCGGGCCGGCAGCCGTCGCTCCCACGGCCGCACCACCCTGCAGGAGGTGAGCCTGGTGCGCCAAGGCGACCTGGTGGTGGCCGAGCTTCAAGCCAGTGGCTTCCTCTACGGCATGGTGCGGCTGCTGATGGGGCAATTGGTGGCGGTGGGGGAAGGGCGGCTGAACCCGGAAGCCTTGATCGCGCGTTGGCGGGATCGGGCCCGCGATGCGGTGAAGGAGGCCGCCCCACCCCAGGGGCTCTGCCTGCTGCGGGTGGGCTACCGCGAATCCCCTTTCCCCAGGGCCGCCTGGTACGATGGTCAACCGCAGTTTCGGCTGGACCTCGGCGATCCCCCACCCCCCTGGACCCCGGATGCTCCGGGTGGCAGGGCAGGTTGATCGTTAACCACGGCCACGGCCATTCCGGCCATCCCCTTCCCGCCCCGTTGGCCTTCAAGCCTTGGGTGCAGGGCGAGAGGGTAAGGGCATTAACGGCCC
>JBAXOO010000254.1:0-3486 GCA_037133235.1 Cyanobium sp. ELA507 | reverse complement strand
TGGCGCACCAGAGGATCTGCCCCACCGCCTGGGGATGGCGGCTCACCCGGATGATGCCGGTGGCGTAGAGCCGCACCTGAGGTTTGAGCACCGCCGGGATCTCCAGCAGGTTGTAGGTGGCGGGATACAGAAACAAAAAGCTCACGGCAGTGCCCAGCCACACCACCGGTTCGACCCAGGGCTGGTCTTGGAGGTTCCAGAGGCGGAGGCCGTCGTAGCGGTGGGCCAGGAAGTAGCCCACCACCACCACCGCCGCCGGGATGCTCACGGCGGCGAAGAGCAGGCGCCAGGCGCGCTCGCCGATCCTCTCCACCCCCCAGACCCGCAGGTAGGCCCCACCGCTGTGCAGCACCGCGAAGGCCAACAGCAGGGCCAGCATCACCAAGCTGCTGTGGTGGAGGGTGCCAATGGGAGCCAGGGGCGGCATGAGGGAGGAGGGGAGCGGATGGGGGGCGTTGCACCCGGATGTGAAGCACGATTCTGGCCACTGGTGGGGCCCCACTAGATTTCCGTTCTGCTCGACGGTGTCGGCCTCCGGGCCCTTCCATGGCCGATCTGCCCTTCACCCTCGACCAGCTCCGCATCCTGCGGGCCATCGCCAGCGAGGGCAGTTTCAAGAAGGCGGCCGACAGCCTGTATGTCACCCAGCCGGCGGTGAGCCTGCAGATCCAGAACCTGGAGAAGCAGCTGGATGTTTCCCTCTTCGACCGCGGTGGCCGCAAGGCCCAGCTCACCGAGGCGGGCCACCTGCTGCTGAGTTACTGCGACCGGATCCTGGGCCAGTGCCAGGAGGCCTGCCGCGCCCTTGACGACCTCCACAACCTGCGGGGCGGCTCCCTGATCGTCGGCGCCAGCCAGACCACGGGCACCTACCTGATGCCCCGCATGATCGGGCTGTTCCGCCAGAAGTATCCGGATGTGGCGGTGCAACTCCAGGTGCACAGCACCCGCCGCACCGGCTGGAGTGTGGCCAACGGCCAGGTCGACCTGGCGATCATCGGCGGGGAACTGCCCGGAGAACTCAACGACCTGCTGCAGGTGGTGCCCTACGCCAACGATGAACTGGCCCTGGTGCTGCCCCCCAAGCACCCCCTGGCCCGCCTGCCGGAGCTCACCAAGGACGACCTCTACCGACTGTCGTTCGTGTGCCTTGATGCCCAGTCCACCACCCGCAAGATGGTGGATCAGTTGTTGTTGCGCTCCAAGCTCGATGTGCAGCGGATCAAGATTGAGATGGAGCTCAACTCCTTCGAAGCCATCAAGAATGCCGTCCAGGCTGGCCTTGGCGCCGCCTTCCTGCCGGTGGTGTCGATCGAGCGGGAACTGGCCGCCGGCACCCTGCACCGGCCCCAGGTGGCCGATCTGATGGTGCGGCGCCAGCTCAAGTTGATCACCCACCCGGCCCGCTACTGCTCGCGGGCCTCCGAGGCCTTCCGCCGCGAGGTGCTGCCAGTGTTTGCCAGCCCCGATAGCCCCTTGCGTCAGCCCCAGCCCCGCAGCGAGACGGCCGGAACGCCGGCGGCCTGAGCCCGCGGGGCTTGCTGCTGAGCGGGGCCGGGCCGGATCAGATTGGAACGATCAGAGCGGGCCGGATCAGGCCGGCGCCGATCAGAATTTGTCGCCTTCGGCGGTCACACCCACGGCATCGTCGGCGGCGCCGGCCACGCCAGGGCTCTGGAATTTGTTGCCGCTGATGTCGGTCTGATACACGCAGCGCACCACGGGTTTGTCGCGGATTGAGCCGATGTAGGCGAAGGTGTTCATGCGTTGCTTGCAATCCCGCATCTGGGCGGCCGTGACCGCGCCCTCCTTCTGCAGCACCGACCAGTTTTCGCGGCGGATCACGCAGCCCGGCTGGAGGGTGGGCTGGGTCACGAAGCTGCTGCTCGGATTCATCGTGGTGTACATCTCCACGTCCATCACGAAGGCACTGGCTCCCCACTGCTTGCAGAACTCCGGGTCAGGCACCGCCATGTCGAGCTGCTGGCCGCTGGCGATGTTGCCCTGGGTGCCCTGGGTCGTGCTGGTCACGGCGCTGCCGATGCCAATCCCCACCACTAGAACCCCGGCCAGAACCGCGGCATTGGCCATGTTGAAGGGACGGCCCCCGCCGGGGCCTCCGCCGCCGCCGGGCCCCGGCGGCTTGCCGCCACCGCCCCCGTAGCCCCGTTGGGGTGGACGCTCACCCTCCCGCGGAGAACGATCAAATCGTTCCCCATCCCGGCCGTAGGGATCAGCCCGTCGACCTTCTCTGTAGCCCGTCTCGGCATAGCGCGATGGGCCGCCGCGGCTGCCCCGATCATCGCCGCGAGAGCGGGTCACAGGTTTTCGGGACTGCGGGGCAGGCCCATGGAGTAGTTCAGCACCCGGCTGTCCGGGTTGTAGCGGATGCGGCCGGCCTGGAGCATTGCCCGGATTTCGCCCTCCAGTTCCGAGCCGATCTGGCGCAGGTTGTACTCGTTGAGGTCGGCGCCGGCCCGGGCCGCCACCAGGTCCCGGAAACGGCTGCGCACGGCCTCAAGGGCTGGCTCGTCCCAGAGGAATTCGTTGTCTGGATCGATGTCGAGGGTGAGCTGGCCTGGATCGGCCACCAGGTTGCCGCCCTCCACCCGCGCTGTGAACAGGCGGATGTGCCGGGTGGTGGATTTCAGCAGGGTGTCAGCCATGGCTGGGGCGGAGGGCTCAGCAGCGCTCTGACTCTAGGGATCCTCGGCCGCGGGAGGGTTTGGCGAGGTTGAACCCATCGCATCCCGGTGGGGGGGCCGATAAGGTTGCTGACTGTTGTGGGTGCTCCAGGCATGCGCGTCGCCATTGCCGGGGCCGGCCTGGCCGGTCTGTCTTGCGCCAAGTACCTCAGCGACGCTGGCCACACCCCCATCGTGCTCGAGGCCCGCGATGTGCTCGGGGGGAAGGTGGCGGCCTGGCAGGACGCCGATGGCGACTGGTACGAGACCGGTCTGCACATCTTTTTTGGCGCTTACCGCAACATGCGCCGCCTGATCGCCGAGCTGAACATCGAAGACCGGCTGCAGTGGAAGAGCCACTCGATGATCTTCAACCAGAAGGACAATCCCGGCACCTACAGCCGCTTCGATTTCCCCGACATCCCCGCCCCCTTCAACGGCGTGGCGGCGATCCTGGGCAACAACGACATGCTCACCTGGCCGGAGAAGATCTCCTTCGGCCTCGGCTTGGTGCCGGCGATGCTGCGGGGTCAGTCGTATGTGGAGGAATGCGACCAATATTCCTGGACCGAATGGCTGCAGCTGCACAACATCCCCGAACGGGTCAATGATGAGGTGTTCATCGCCATGGCCAAGGCCCTGAACTTCATCGATCCCGACGAGATCTCCAGCACCGTGGTGCTGACGGCCCTCAACCGTTTTCTGCAGGAGAGCGATGGTTCGAAAATGGCCTTTCTCGATGGCAATCCGCCCCAACGCCTCTGCCAGCCGATCGTGGACCATGTGACGGCCCGCGGCGGCA
>JBAXOO010000253.1:0-3489 GCA_037133235.1 Cyanobium sp. ELA507 | reverse complement strand
TGCATGAGCCGATGCAGACCGGCATCACCGCCATCGACGCGATGATCCCGATCGGCCGGGGCCAACGGGAACTGATCATCGGCGACCGCCAGACCGGCAAGACTGCGATCACGATCGACACGATCATCAACCAGAAGGGCGAAGACGTCGTCTGCGTCTACGTGGCCGTGGGCCAGAAGGCCGCTTCGGTGGCCAACGTGGTGGAGGTGCTGCGCGAGAAGGGCGCCCTTGATTACACGATCGTGGTGGCCGCCAGCGCCTCGGAAGCTGCCGCCATGCAGTATCTGGCCCCCTATACCGGCGCGGCGATTGCCGAGTCGTTCATGTACAAGGGCAAGGCCACCCTGGTGGTCTACGACGACCTCACCAAGCAGGCCCAGGCCTACCGCCAGATGTCGCTGCTGCTGCGCCGTCCCCCCGGCCGTGAGGCTTACCCCGGCGACGTGTTCTATTGCCACAGCCGCCTGCTCGAGCGCGCCGCCAAGCTCTCTGATGCCATGGGCAAGGGCAGCATGACCGCCCTGCCGATCATCGAAACCCAGGCCGGCGACGTGAGCGCCTACATCCCCACCAACGTGATCTCGATCACCGATGGCCAGGTGTTCCTCAGCTCCGACCTGTTCAACTCGGGCCTTCGCCCCGCCATCAACGTGGGCATCTCGGTGAGCCGGGTGGGCGGCGCCGCTCAAACCAAGGCGATCAAGAAGATCGCCGGTACCCTCAAACTCGAACTGGCCCAGTTCGACGAACTGGCCGCTTTCTCCCAGTTCGCCTCCGACCTCGACGCTGCCACCCAGGCCCAGCTGGCCCGGGGCAAGCGGCTGCGCGAACTGCTCAAGCAGTCCCAGTTCAGCCCCCTCAACCTGGCCGAGCAGGTGGCCGTGGTTTATGCCGGCGTCAAGGGTCTGATCGACAAGGTGCCTGTGGACCAGGTCACGGTCTTTGCCCGTGAACTGCGCGAGTACCTGAAGAGCAACAAGCCTGAGTACATCACCAAGGTGCAGACCGACAAGGTGCTCTCGGATGAATCCGAGGCCATCCTCAAGGACGCCATCAAGGAAGTGGTGTCCTCGATCACCGCAGGCGCCTGAGGAACCCCAGCCATGGCCAATCTCAAGGAGATCCGCGACCGCATCGGTTCGGTCAAGAACACCCGCAAGATCACCGAGGCCATGCGTCTCGTGGCCGCTGCCAAGGTGCGGCGCGCCCAGGAACAGGTGCTGCGCAGCCGGCCCTTCGCCGACCGCCTCGCCCGCGTGCTGCAAAGCCTGCAGACCCGCATGGCTTTCGAAACCGCCGACGCTCCCCTGCTGGCGGCCCGTGATGTGCGCACGATCACCCTGCTCTCCGTCACCGGCGACCGGGGTCTATGCGGCGGCTACAACGCCAACATCATCAAGCGCACCGAGCAACGGGTGGCCGAACTGAGGGGCCAGGGATTCGAGGTGGACCTGGTGCTGTTGGGTCGCAAGGCGATCACCTACTTCCAGAACCGCGCTTCCCAGTACAAGATCCGCGCCACCTTCACCGGCCTTGAGCAGGTGCCCACCGCCGACGAGGCCAATGGCATTTCCAATGAGGTGCTGGCGGAATTCATTTCCGGCAGCACGGACCGGGTCGAGATCATCTTCACCAAGTTCATCAACCTGGTGAGCTCCAAGCCGGTGGTGCAGACCCTGCTGCCCCTCGACGCCCAAGACATCGCCGATCCCGACGATGAGATCTTCCGTTTGATCACCAAGGACGGCCGCCTCACGGTGGAAACCGTGGATGTGGCGAATGCTCAGCCATCTCTCCCCTCCGACTTCGTGTTTGAGCAGAGCCCAGACGTGTTGCTCAATTCGCTGCTGCCGCTGTATCTGGCCAACCAGCTGCTGCGCTCTCTCCAGGAGTCCGCCGCCAGCGAACTGGCCAGCCGGATGACGGCCATGAGCAACGCCAGCGATAACGCCAAGACCCTCGCCAAGAAGCTGACGCTGGATTACAACAAGGCCCGCCAGGCCGCCATCACCCAGGAGATCCTGGAAGTGGTGGGTGGCTCTTCGGCGACGTGATCCAACACCGTGCGGAGCGTCCGCGCGGATTTTCCAACCCGGTCCAACGAAGCTCCTTGGGTGTTTCGTTGGGCTTTTTATTTGCGGCTTCCGGACCGGGCCTTCAGGGACAACCCTGGGCCGACACCCGATAGCTGAAGCCCGTGGAGCCGGGCATGCTGCTGGCTCCCACCCGCACATTCACCTGGCTGGTGCGTTTGCCGGGGACGCCGGGGAAGGGTCCCAGGTTCCGCTGTTCCTTCGGGGCCAGGGTGAGGTTTTGATTCACGAGCTGCAGGTTGCTGCTATCGGTGAACCGCAGAAACACCGCCACGGGGAAGGTGCCGCTCGCTGTGGAGGCCGACTGCAGCTTGACCCGGTAGGTGCTGAAGCCGCGGTCGACCGTGAAGTCGGTGTTCCAGTTGGTGCTGCCCACCAACCGATCGGCGCTGATGCGCTTCTGCACCACGGGCTCTCCTGCACCACCGATCGGCATCAGGGAGCGGCATTGGCTCTGGGCCTTGCCAGCGGCGCCGCTAAGCAGGAGCGAGGCGGTGAGAACCACCGCGGCGCAGGAGGGGGAGCAGGAAGGCATGGCTGGGGGCGCCGCAGTACCGGCAAGCTAGGCCTCGTGCCAAGCCCCGGAGTCTTCCTACGCCATGCTGCCGCAGAGCACGCAAACCGATGGCAAACCCCCAGCCCCCCGCTCCGGGGGGCTCCCTCCAGCTCCAGGCCCTGTTTCCCCTCGCCCTGGGGATGGTGCAGCTGCCCATCGATCCTCTGGATGTGGCCCTGCAGATGCAGGCAATTCGGGAGTGGCAAGGCCTCGCAGTGTCGAACCCCGACCCGGGCTGCGCCTGGACCGGCGATCTCCATGGCATCTGGCAACTGCACCGTGATCCCATCTTTGCGACGCTGATCACCACCCTCACGGGCCATGCCGCCGCCTACCTGGAGGGGCTGGGGTTTGATCAAACCCAGCTGGCGCTGCACATCCAGCGCTGCTGGCCGGTGGTGAGTGAGCTGGGCCAGGTGGTGGGGCGCCACCACCATCCCAATGCCCACCTCAGCACCGTTTATTACCTCAATGGCGATGGCAGCGGCCGCAATGGCTGCCTGCGGTTTTTCCCGCCCCGCCAGGCCAACGAGCTGGTGCCGGGTCTGGCGGTGGGCCACGGCGGCCCGATCCGCGCCGATGCCCCTGCAGCCGCCCAGTGGAATGCGCCCTGGTTTGATCTGGCGCCTCGGGCCGGGTTGCTGGTGCTGTTTCCGGCGAGTGTGGATCACGCCGTGCTGGAGAACGAAGACCCCGACGACAGCCGCTTCTCGATCAGCCTGGATCTGGTGCTCACGGCCCCGGCCGCCAGCGCTGGTGGGCCAGCGGAGTACTTGGCGCCCCATCCCAGCCACTGGATGTGTGTGACTCCTGACCCCTGAGCTTGTGCCGGCGGCTCAA
>JBAXOO010000252.1:0-3492 GCA_037133235.1 Cyanobium sp. ELA507 | reverse complement strand
CTCCTGGGGAATGGCTGGCCCAGGGCCCAGCCATTCCCCAGGAGCGCCGCGGCCTCGACGGGCACGGCTCCCACTGCCGGGGGCTCAAGGAGGTCAAGAGCCACCGCCGGGGCCACGGGCTCCCCAAGGAGCGCCCCGAGGGCCGCCCGGGCGGCCGCCGCCACCCACACCGGCAGGGTGTAGCCCCGGAGCGGAGGGGTGGCGTCAGCCATGGAAGACACCCCCGAGGGAAGCGCTGGCGCCATCAGCGGGCCTCGGTTGGCCGCCGGGGGCCCGGCCGATCCGAGCACAGCCATCGCATGGAACTGCTGGCACAGGGGAGGGATGGAACGGGGAATCGATGACCCAGGACTCCACCGCCCGGGGAACGTCGTTTTTTATGGTGGTCGATTGCGTGCCCAGACGGCGCCGCATCCCTCCCCGCCAAGCCCCTTCGGCGCCACCCCTACGCGTCCGCGACGCCCCGCCTTCCATGCAGGACAAACTCACCCTGATGATCCCCGGCCCCACGCCGGTGCCGGAAACCGTGCTGCAGGCGCTGGGCCGCCATCCGATCGGCCACCGCAGCGCCGATTTCCAGAAGATCGTCAAACGCACCACCGAGCAGCTGCAGTGGTTGCATCAAACCAAGAGCGAGGTGTTGGTGATCACCGGCAGCGGCACCGCCGCCATGGAGGCGGGGATTGTGAACACCCTCAGCCGGGGCGATCGGGTGATCTGCGGCGATAACGGCAAGTTCGGCGAACGCTGGGTGAAGGTGGCCAAGGCCTACGGGCTGGATGTACAGGTGATCAAGGCCGAATGGGGCCAGCCCCTTGATCCTGAGGCCTTCAAGGCCGCCCTGGAGGCCGACACCGCCAAGGCGATCAAGGCGGTGATCCTCACCCACTCGGAAACCTCCACCGGGGTGATCAACGACCTGCAAGCCATCGCTGCCCACGTGCGGGCCCACGGCACCGCCCTCACCATCGCCGACTGCGTGACCAGCCTCGGCGCCACCAACGTGCCGATGGACGATTGGGGCGTGGATGTGATCGGCTCCGGATCCCAGAAGGGCTACATGATGCCGCCGGGCCTCAGCTTCGTGGCGATGGGCCCCCGGGCCTGGCAGGCCTACGAGCGCTCGGATCTGCCGAAGTTCTACCTGGATCTGGGCAAGTACCGCAAAGCCGCCGCCGACAACAGCAACCCCTTCACCCCCGCCATCAACCTCTACTTCGCCCTCGAGGCGGCCCTGGAGATGATGGAGAAGGAAGGTCTGGAGGCGATCTTCGCCCGCCATGCCCGCCACCAGCGGGCCACCAGCGCCGCCATGAAGGCGATCGGCCTGCCCCTCTATGCCGCCGAAGGCCACGGCAGCCCGGCGATCACCGCCGTGGCGCCGGAGGGCATCGACGCCGAATCGCTGCGCAAGGAGGTGAAGAACCGCTTCGACATCCTGTTGGCCGGCGGCCAGGACCACCTCAAGGGCCACGTGTTCCGCATCGGCCACCTCGGCTTCGTAGCCGACCGCGACATCCTCACCGCCGTGGCGGCGATCGAGGCCACCCTGCAGGACCTGGGCCTGGGCAAGGTGGCCACCGGCGCCGGCGTGGCAGCGGCGGCAGCCGAGCTGGCCAAGGGCTGAGGGAAGCCTTGGGATTGGTGCCGGCTGAGCTTGCTAGGGTTCAGCCGGCCAGCTTCAGGAGCCGGGTTCAACCCGGAACCACTGCCGACCAATCCCGACCAGAGGGACCGGATTGAGCCCTCTCAATCATGCCTTCTTCAAGGAATACGCACAAACAAAGACAGCGCAATTGCGCCATCGCGGGTGTAATTCAGTGGTAGAATGTCAGCTTCCCAAGCTGAACGTCGCCGGTTCGAATCCGGTCACCCGCTTTGCAAATCGATCAAAAAGCCTCTGCTTCGAATAGTTGATCGATCTCAGCGGCAAGTTCTGCCGCCAATGATGGATCGTGGAAATGATGATGCTCTTGAAACAACTGGCGAAACACCACTCCCTCGCACGCCAAGGCTCGCCACAGACGATGCTTGAGTTGCGGATCGTGCCTTGACGTGAACAGGTGCACCCGCAGCGGCAAGGGCGCAGGTTGATAACATCGATGCAGGAGATCAAAATGATCTTGCCCAGGCTCCAAACTGCGTGAGAGTTGTTGATGCTCCGGCTCAAGCCTGTAGGCATCTGGTTGAAACCTTCTCAAATGAGAGACCAGGCTTCGCCGGTGCTCCCTGAAGAGCGCCAGGAGACTACGCGGGCGCTTGCTATTCAACAAGCGATGGGCATACACGGGTACACGCCGGACGATGCGGCGGGCCAGCAACGATGCCCGCAGCCGTGGCGCGATGGCCGCCGATGGCCCACTGTCGAGGATCACCACCAAGCCGAGCCTGCGACCTCGTCGCAACAGCTCGGTCGCAACAGCTCGGTCGCCACGGCCCACACGTACCACCCACCCGCAGACTGGCCCAGCAGATGCACCACTCCCTCGGGCCAATGCTGCTCAATCAGCGTGGCGTAATGCTCCGCCATCTCCTCCACGCTCCGGTGGCGCTCGCAGCTGCCATCCACCCCGCGGGCCTGCAGGCCAAAGACCGGCCGCCAGGGAGCCAAGGCGCGGGCGAAATCGGTGTAGCAAAACACATCTCCGCCGTAGCCGTGAATCACAAACAGGGGGTCAGACTTACCCCTGTGCTGGAGGGGCACCAAACAGGGATCGCCAGCCACTGCAGTGGGGTTGGCGTTTTCCATCAACCGAGCCATCAGAGCGATCTCAGGAGCGTGAAAGATCGTGGCCATCGGTAAAGCGATCGCGAACCGCTGCTCGATCGCCGCGATCAAGCGGGCCGCAGCGAGCGAATGCCCCCCGACGGCAAAGAAGTTATCGGTGATGCCGAATGCGTCATGGCCCAAAACCTTCGTCCAGAGGCCATGGAGCTGGCGCTCAAGATCAGTGGAGGGTTCCGTATGTTGTTCCCGATCCGCAGAACCAACCTGCTGGGGCAGGAGCTGACCAGCCAACTCGCCGTGGATCCTGAACGGCTGCGCCTCACACTCCGAGACAGCAAGGCCGAAGTGAGCGGCCAGTTCGCGACGACGACGCTTGCCGCCGGGATGCACAGGCAGGTCACGGACCACCAGCAACGGCTGCGGAACATGGCTGGCCTCCAGATGGTTCAGCACAAGCCGGCGCAACTCCTGCAGAAGGTCGCTCTGGCCCGTTCGCGAGCTCTCCTCCAGAACCACAGCGGCCGCCACCATCTGCCCGAGCAACGGATGAGGAACCGAAAAGACGGCGGCATCGCGGACCAGGGGGTGGGAGAGCAGCAGCGCTTCGATCGGTTCAGGCGCGATGGCCAGCCCTCCCCGCTCGATGCGGTCGGCCAGACGGCCGCAGAGAAACAGGTCGCCGTCGGCATCGCAATGGCCGAGATCACCGGTCCGCAGCCAGGGGCCGTGGTGGCAGCGGTGATTGGCCTCGGGATCCTCGAGAT
>JBAXOO010000251.1:0-3505 GCA_037133235.1 Cyanobium sp. ELA507 | reverse complement strand
TTCTTTCTTCAGGATTGAACACTAGTGCAAGGGTGATGAGCGTGGCGCCAATCAGAAGAAATGTGCTCGATGAGAGCAGGGAAGCGATTAGGTTCAGTTGCCATTCAGGTGTGGCGAGCCTCAAGGGGAAGGAGTTGAAAATGATTGTATTGAGGCTGAATCCAATCATTAGCCAGCCAATGGTGGCAATGGTTAAAGCTGTTTTTGCTTTCAATCGATTGCGCCCAGCAGAATCCGAATCAATAGCGGCCATTGGCACTACCACAGAAAATACACATCAAAACTTTAACACGAGGGCTGGTTGAGTTTGGAATATGATGGTTGCATCTACATAAAAAAATCCCCCTTATAAAGGGGGATTTTGAAGAAACGAATCTGAATTCAAACCTGGATCATGCAGCCAATTTGATGCGGCTACGAATACGACGAGAGAAGCTGAAGGCAGCTCCTGCTCCCAAAATGGGAAGGGGGCTCGGCACTCCTGAAGTGGATTGAGTTTGAGCAGTTATGGTAGAGTTAACTTGCTGGATGTTTCCAGCAGTCACATTAAGTGATCCGGTAAAAGTGGCAGTCGTTAAGATCGGGGATGTACTTACAGTTGCTGCCGGCGTTCCCAAGCTGGTAGTTGCTGGTCCATTGTTACCAGTAACGGACCAAGTGCCAGCATCAGTGCCGGGAGCAACGGAACTTGAAATATCGGAAGTGTAGCTGATAATTTTTTGGTTGGGCGCTAGTGCTGCCACGCTGTAGGAGAAGGTGTAAGGAGATCCACCTACAGTCCATGGGGTATTAGCTTGGATCCCGTAAGTAAATTTATCGACAGTTGGGTTTGAGAATGAGATGGAATCAGTCCCAACAAATCCTGTAAAACCTGTTAATGTAAATGTAAAGTTTCCTTGATCACAGGAAGGGGTAAGGGTGCCCAGTTGTACTGAAGAATTTGGGCAAGCAGCAGCCCGTGCTGGCGCTGTGCCTACAAAAGTGAGAGCTCCAGCTGCAAAAAGCAAAGCAGCCCTGGATTTGAGTTGCTTGTTCATGGGATGAAAAATTTATCTGCCTCAGTATTTAAGCACAACGCGCCAGATTTTGACCACTGACCCTGTGCGTGTTGTGATTTTCACACGGCCTACTGGCTGGCTGCTGGGGAGGATTATCCGACCCAGCCCCATCCATGGTGCCTTTTTGAGGGTCTTGCCACTGCCGCTAGTGTTTATGGAGCTCCCCTTGGCGGATGACCCAGCTCCACGACCTGCGGCTGCGGCTGCTGGTGCAGCAGGAGAGCGAGCGCATCGCCGACAGCCAGCCCGATGAGCTCGATCTCTCGGTGGTTCAGGCCCGCACCCTGTGTTGGCTGGCGCTCCTGGCCGAGGCCCACGAGGAGCAGGCCTGCGATGCCGAGGGCCGCGGCGATGTGGAGCAGGCCATGGGCTGGTTTGCCGATGCCATGCGCCTCCGCGACGTGATCAACGTGGTGAGCTCGATTGAGATCCCCCTCCCCGCCGCCTCCGATGGGTCCGACCCAGACGACTTCAGCTCCGACTACCCCGACGAGCGCGGCCCGCTGGCGGCCTGAGGCGGTTCGCTGGGGGGTGGCGAGGGCCCCCGAAGGCTGGTGTGCAGGCTTGGCGGAACACGTCTGAATACGTGGCCCCAGGCGGCGGCAGCAGCGAGGCCACCAGGGGCTCCAGGATTCCGCCAGGCTCCCCGAAGCCATCGCCTCCGGTTCGATGCCATGATGGGAACCAATGCACAGAAGGGAAGCGGTGCCCGAAGAGCCCTGCCAATGCCCTGATTGCCAGCGGTTCTATCGGGAACACGACCGGCTGATCCGGGAAAACGCCAGCCTCCGCCAGCAGCAGGAGCTCAACTGGGCCGCCCTCCAATCCTTCCGCACCCTGGCTGGTCGGGTGCTGGAGGAGCTGCAGAAGCAATATGGCGATGGCGAGCCGCCCGCCCCTGAGGCCCCTAGGGCGGCTGGAACGCCCGCCATCGAGGCGGGCAAGACCGCTTCTACCGCCGCGCCGGCGCCCGAATCGCCGGAGGCGGAGGCCATTCACCAGGCCATGGCCGACCTGGAAAACATCAATGCCCACCTCTTCTCGATTGAGGTGCTGATGGAACGCATCTTTGATGTGCGCGTGCCCGAGGAGGTTGAACAGAAGTTCCGCGAGGTGGCCGGCGAGCTTGCCCCCGATCCTCTCAACGCCGACCGCCTCCGCCTCAACCGCCTCCTTCACCAAACCCCCGACCTACCCGATCGGGGTTGAAGCTGTAGCCGCCTGATCAAGGCGGGTTCAGCTGTCGATATCGCAGGTGATCGTGATGGGGTACTCCTCGGCTTGCCAGATCCGCTCGGCGTATTCGTGGATCGAGCGGTCTGAGGAGAAGAAGCCGCTGCGGGCCGTGTTGAGCAGTGACATCCGGTTCCACACCCGCCGGCGCTGGTCGGTCCAGGTGCGATTCACAGCCTCCTGGGCCCGCAGGTAATCGGCGAAATCCGCCAGCACGAAGAAGCGGTCTTCGCCGGTGAGGTTCTGCAGCAGGGGCCGAAACATCTCGCCATCACCATGGCTGAAATGGCCCTGCTCGATCAGCCGCAGCACCTCCTGCATCATGGGCAGGTTCGGAATCAGTTCCCAGGGCCTATAGCCCTCCTGCTGCAACATCGCGATCTCCGGAGTGGTTTTGCCAAACAGGAAGAAGTTGTCCTCTCCCACCTGCTCGCGGATCTCCACATTCGCCCCATCCAACGTGCCGATCGTGAGCGCCCCATTCATGGCGAATTTCATGTTGCCCGTGCCCGAAGCCTCCATCCCTGCCGTGGAGATCTGCTCGGACAGATCCGCCGCCGGGTACACCCGCTCGCCCAGTTTGACGCTGTAGTCGGCCAGAAACACCACCCGCAGCAATTCCTCGCAGGCCGGATCGGCATTCACCATGTCGGCGATGCCATTGATGAAACGGATGATCAACTTCGCCATCGCGTAGCCAGGCGCCGCCTTACCGCCGAAGATTACCGTGCGGGGCGCCATGCCGGCGGTGTCGCCATTTTTGATCCGCAGGTACTGGGCCACCACCTGCAGGGCATTGAGGTGCTGGCGCTTGTATTCATGGATGCGCTTCACCTGCACGTCAAACAGGGATTGCGGATCCACCGCCACGCCCGCATGGCTATGGATGTAATTGCTCAGGTTCTCCTTCACCGCCAGCTTCGTGGCACCCCAGCGCTCCAGGAAGGCGTGGTCGCTGGCAAAGCGCTCCAGCCCCCGCAGTTTGGAAAGGTCGGCCACCCAGCCCGGACCCACCGCCTCATCCAGCAGGGCTGAAAGCCGCGGATTGGCCAGCGCCACCCAACGCCGTGGCGTGACGCCATTGGTGACATTGGTGAATTTGTGGGGCCACAACTCGGCGAATTCCGGGAAGAGCTCGGTTTTGACCAGTTCGCTGTGGAGGGCAGCCACACCGTTGACGTGGTGGCTGGCGACGGTGGCCAGGTGGGCCATCC
>JBAXOO010000250.1:0-3520 GCA_037133235.1 Cyanobium sp. ELA507 | reverse complement strand
GAGGCCCGCTGCTCCTGGGCGATCACCATCAGTTTGGCCATCAACAGGGCCATCGCCTTTTCCTTGTTTTGCAGCTGGGAGCGCTCCTGGGTGCAGCGCACCGCCAGGCCGGTGGGGATGTGGAGAATGCGCACGGCCGTTTCCACCTTGTTCACGTTCTGGCCGCCGGCACCGCCGGAGCGGGAGGTGGTGACCTCCAGGTCTTTGTCGGGGATGTCGAGCTTCACCTCCTCTTCCAGCTTCGGCATCACCTCGACGCCGGCGAAGCTGGTCTGGCGTTTGTCGTTGGCGTTGAAGGGGGAGATGCGCACTAGGCGGTGGGTGCCCTTCTCATGGCGCAGGTAGCCGTAGGCGTAGCGCCCATCGATTTCGATCGTGCAGCTTTTGATCCCCGCCTCTTCCCCTTCGCTGAGCTCGTCCACGCTCACCTTCATGCCGTGGTCCTCGGCCCAGCGGGTGTACATCCGCATCAGCATCTGGGCCCAGTCCTGGGCGTCGGTGCCGCCGGCGCCGGCATTGATCGAGATCACCGCCCCTTCCTTGTCGTAGGTGCCGCTGAGCAGACGCTCCAGCTCCCAGCGATCGAGGTCGCCCTTCAGGGTTTGCAGGGCGGCGTTGGATTCCTCCAGCAGGTCGGCGTCCGGTTCGAGGTCGTAGAGCTCCAGGGTGGCGCGGCCGTCGTCGATGGCGCCCTGCCAGCGGCCCAGTTGTCCGAGCTGGGCCTTCACCTCATCGAGCTGGCGCATGCGGACCTGGGCCTGTTTCTGGTCGTCCCAGAAATCAGGTTGGGAGGCGAGCTGTTCGAGGTCCTGCTGGCGGGCTTTGAGGGCCGGTACGTCAAAGACAGTCCTGGGCATGGCCCAGGCGGTCGGTGAGTTCGGAGAGGTCGCGCTTGAAGTCGGTGAGGTCGAGCACCGGAACCAGCTGTCGTTGGATCGACCGTACCAGCGGACCCCCTGGCGCTCCAGCGGCCGTCCATGACCCCTGCCCCGGCTTAGGATTCGACCAAACGGGTCATCCTTCCAAGCGATTCCCCAGTACCCCAGACCTGGACATAGAGCAGCTTCAAAGCGAGCTCCAAGGCCAGCTTCCTGAGTGGCAGTAACGAGCGTCAGTCCCCATCCCAACTCCCGATGACCGAGCAAGCCAACGACAAGCAAAAGCTGCCCGCTGAGGTCGTGGAGGGCGCCGAGAAGGTGGGACCCGCCAAGGTCGAGATCTATACGTGGCGGTTCTGCCCCTATTGCATCCGGGCCAAGGGCTTCCTCGACCGCAAGCAGGTGACCTACAGCGAATATCTGATTGATGGGGATGAAACCGCCCGCCAGGCGATGATGCGCCGCGCTTCCGGACGCAAGACCCTGCCCCAGATCTTCATCAACAACCGTGGCATCGGCGGTTGCGACGACCTCTTTGAGTTGGATCGCGCCGGCATGCTCGACGGCATGCTCGGCATCGCTGCATGAGCGTGGCCCCCGGTCCCGCCCAGTTGTTCGTGATCGATCCGATCACGCGGCTGAATCCCACCAAGGACTCCACGGTGGCCCTGATGCAGGCCGCCCAGCGGGCCGGCATTTGCCCCTGGGTCTGCACCCCCGCCGATCTATCGGCGGCCGCCGGTCCCGAGCCCAGCGAGGGGGCTCTAACCGCCATTGCCGGCCATCGGGCTTGGGCCCGGGCCCAGCCCCTCACCCTGGCGGCCATCCACTTCGGCCCAGCTGGCTGGGAGGTGCCCCAGCCCTGGTACGGGCTTGGTGAGCCCCAACGCCTTCCCCTCGACCATTTCCAGGCCGTGTGGATGCGCAAGGATCCGCCGGTGGATGAGGCCTATCTCTATGCCACCCACCTGCTCGACCTGGCCGAGCGCCGGGGCGTTCGGGTGATCAACCGCCCGGCATCGCTGCGGGCCTGGAACGAGAAGCTCGGTTCCCTGCGCTTCAGCCACCGCATGGCCCCCACCCTGGTGAGCAGCCGGGTGGAGGCCCTTCAGGCCTTCACCGTTGAGCAGGGGGAGGTGGTGCTCAAGCCCCTGGGGGGCCGAGCCGGCCAGGGCGTGGTGTTTGCCGCGGCGGGGACGCCCGGGTTGCGGGCGCTGCTGGAGCTGGTGACCCAGATGGAGGCCCTGCCGGTGATGGTGCAGGCCTTCCTGCCGGGGGTGAGCGCCGGCGACAAGCGGATTCTGCTGGTGGATGGGGAGCCCCTCGGGGCCGTGAACCGGGTGCCCACCGGTGGGGAGTTCCGCAGCAATCTGGCCGTGGGGGGGGCGCCGGAAGCGGCCGGTCTCACCCCTGCCGAGCTCGAAATCTGCGCCGAACTGGCACCGGTGCTGCGGGCCGAAGGCCTCTTCTTTGTGGGCATTGATGTAATCGATGGCCGCCTCAGCGAGATCAACGTGACCAGCCCCACCGGGGTGCGGGAGGTGGAGCGGCTGGGCGGCATCCCCCTGGCCGACCTCACGATGGAGCGGTTGCTGGCGCTCTAGCCGATGGCCCGTGGGCTGCCCGCCGTGACCGGCAGGTTGAGTTGATGCTGCAGCACGCCCAGCTTGAGGGCCACCTCCTGAAGTTCCTTCTCGGCCCGGGAGCCCCGCACCAGGCCGGCCCCCGCGGTGAGTTCGAGGCGGTGGCCCCGCAGGGTGCCGCTGCGGATGGCCACCCGTAGGTCGGTGTCGCCCTCGCTGTCGATCCAGCCGATCGGGGCGGCGTAATGGCCCCGCTCGAAGGGCTCAAGGCTGCGCAGCCAGGCCATCGCCTCCCGGCGGGGGAGGCCCGCCACCGCTGGCGTGGGATGGAGGGCTTCCGCCAGCCCAAGCGGCTGGTGCGAAAAGCTGGTGGAGCGCTCCAGCCGCGCTGTGATCGGCGTGTGCAGGTGCACCAGGGCGCCATGGTGGGCCAGGCGCGGGTGGCGCGGCCGCTGGGGGGCGAGGCCCGCCCGTTGCAGCACCGAGGTGATCGTTTCTACCACCAGTTCGTGCTCGTGGCGGTCCTTGCTGGAGCGGAGCAGGTCGGTGGCCGTCTCCCCGAGGGGAGCCGTGCCGGCTAGGGCATCACTCCGCAGCAGCCCCTGGCGCAGGGTCAGCAGTCGCTCCGGCGAGGCCCCCAGCAGGGCCTCGCCGCCCTGCTGCTGCCAGAGGAAGCGGCAACTGCCCGGCTGGCTGCCGCGCAGGTTGGCCAGCAGGGCCAGCGGGTCGAGCGGGCCATCGAGCTCAAGCTGCTGGCGCACCGCCAGCACCAGCTTGGTGAGGTCGCCACCCTCCACCAGCTCAATGGCCCGCTCGACCGCGGTGCGGTATCCCCCATGCCAGCTCGAACCATGGCGGATCCGCACCGATGGCGAGCCTTGGCCCGATGGCCGGCTGCTGGCCTGTCGTTCCAGCTGGCGGGCCTTCTCCCAAAGCTCCTCGGCCACGCTGCGGGCCGTCACCCCACCGCCGATGGTGCGCTGCAGCCGCAACCAGGCCTGGCGGCCCTGGCGGGCCAGCTGCCAGCGGGGCAGCACCGCCTGCACCCCAGCCGGGCCG
>JBAXOO010000249.1:0-3534 GCA_037133235.1 Cyanobium sp. ELA507 | reverse complement strand
GATCGGGTGCTGCTCCGCCTGGCCGGGACCGGTCAGGCTGCGTGATAAATTCCGCTCGCATCAACGGATTTACGACGGTTGCACGCCGCCCTGACCACTCCGGACGCCGACATCCCTGTGGTGCCGATCTCCGGGGTGGCAGAGCTTCCCCAACCCTCCGAATCCGATATCGCTCCGGCAGCTAGCAGCGCCGAGCCCCCGTCGTCCACCGATCCCACCTCTCTCGTGGTGACAGATCGTGGGATGGGTGACTATCAACGCCTTCAGCGCCGTCTGCTGGCGGCCACCGCCACGGCTACTGCCTTAGCAGTACCTCTCAGCGGCTGGTTTTTTGATGGTCCCACGGCCCTGAGCCTGCTGGTGGGTGGCCTGGCAGGGCTGCTTTACCTCTTCCTCTTTTCCCGCAGTGTGTCCCGCCTTGGCGGCGACAGCAAGTCGGTGGGGAAGGTGCAACTCCTGGTTCCGGTGGTGCTGGTGCTGGCCGCGGCCCGCATCCCAGCCCTTGAGATCCTTCCGGCCCTGCTGGGCTTCCTGCTCTACAAACCGGCTCTGATTCTCCAGGCCGTTTTCGATCGCTGAGCTCAGCCTTTCCTGGCCGCAGTTCGTCTCCGCCGCTTCGACGGCCTCCCCGTCCCCTCCGGGACACTCCATTCCGATCGCACCCCGATGGCACCCCCGATCATCCCCGTGCTGCACCTCAACCTGCCTCTGGCCGAGCTGGAAGTGGGTCAGCACCTTTACTGGCAGCTGGGCAAACTCAGGATCCACGGCCAGGTGTTTCTGAGCTCCTGGGTCGTGATCGGCGCCCTGCTCGCCCTTGTGGTGATCGGCACCCGCAAACTGGAGCGCAATCCGGGCGGCCTGCAAAACCTGCTGGAATTAGTCTGGGACTACATCCGCGACATTTCGCGCGAGCAGATTGGCGAAAAGGCTTATCGGGATTGGTTGCCATTCATCGGTACCCTCTTCTTGTTCATCTTCGTGAGCAACTGGGGCGGCGCCCTGATTCCCTGGAAACTGATTCACCTACCGAGTGGTGAGCTCGGAGCTCCTACGGCCGATATCAACACCACCATCGCTCTGGCTTTGCTGGTGTCCCTTGCTTACTTCTACGCAGGTTTGAGCCGTAAGGGTTTTCGGTACTTTGAGTACTACGTGGATCCCACGCCGATCATGCTGCCCTTCAAGATCATTGAGGACTTCACCAAGCCTCTCTCGCTCTCTTTCCGTCTTTTCGGCAACATCCTTGCTGATGAGTTGGTTGTGGCGGTGTTGGCTTTCCTGGTGCCCCTGATCGTGCCCCTGCCGGCGATGTTCTTGGGACTGTTCACCAGTGCGATCCAGGCCTTGATCTTCGCGACCCTGGCTGCCAACTACATCGGCGAGGCGGTGCACGAAGAGCACCACTGACCCCATCCGTCTGGCGGGTGCATCCCGTCTGGCAAACTCTCTGCGCGTAGGTCCGGCTTGACTCGGGCCCATCCCTCGGGATGTCCCAGGCGCAGGTTTCCACACCGGTTCCTTCCGCGCTGCCCCAGCGCCCCTCATCCCCTTCCCACCATGGATTCGCTTACTTCCGCCGCCTCCGTCGTGGCTGCTGGTCTGGCTGTCGGCATCGGCGCCATCGGCCCCGGCATCGGTCAGGGCAACGCGGCTCGCGGCGCTGTCGAAGGCATTGCCCGTCAGCCCGAAGCCGAAGGCAAAATCCGCGGCACCTTGCTGATCTCGTTGGCCTTCATGGAGGCCCTCACGATCTACGGCCTGGTTGTCGCCCTGGTGCTGCTGTTTGCCAACCCCTTCGCCGGCTGATCGGCGTGACCGCCGGGGACCGGCCTTCGGGTTGGTTCCCTGGCGACACATCACCCTGAGCTCGCTCTGAGCTTGCCGGTGGGTCCACCCACCACCCGTTCACCGCCCGCCATCCCCCATGACCAGCTGGCTTCTGCTTGCCGAGGCAGGTGCGTCCGCCGCCGGGACGCCCGAGGGAGGTCTGTTTGACCTCAATGCCACCCTGCCCCTCATGGCGGTGCAGGTGGTGCTTCTCACTTTCATCCTCAACGCCCTCTTCTTCCGTCCCGTTGGCCGGGCTGTGGAGGAGCGGGAGGGTTATATCGCCACCAGCCGCACCCAGGCCAAGGAAAAACTGGCCCAAGTGGAACGCCTCGAGGCCGACCTCAAGGAGCAGCTCAAGGAAGCCCGTCTGCAGACCCAGAAGGTCATCCAGGCGGCCGAACAGGATTCCGACAAGCTCTACCGCGAAGCCCTCGCGCTAGCCCAGGCGGAATCCAATGCCACCCGTGAGGCGGCCCGCCGCGAGATCGACACCCAGCGCACGGCCGCCCTCGGCCAGATCCGCACGGATGCCGACAAGCTCGCCGACCAGATCGTCGACCGTCTTCTCGCCGCGTCATGACCCAACTTTCGGCCTTCACCCTGCTGGCCTCCCACGAGGGCGGCTTAGGCCTCAACCTCAACCTGTTCGAGACCAACATCATCAACCTGGCGATCGTGATCGCCGGTTTGGTCTGGTTCTTGCGGGGCTTTCTTGGCGGCATCCTTGACCGTCGCCGCCAGGCCATCCTGGCTGACCTCAAGGATGCCGAAGATCGCCTTGCCACCGCCACCACCTCCCTGGCCGCGGTGCAAAAGGACCTGGCAGAAGCCCAGGTCCGTGCTGAAACCATCCGCGTCGACGGCCAAGCCCGCGCCGAAGCCATCCGGCTGGAGAGCGAAAAGCGCACCGTGGAGGAGATGGCCCGGCTCAAGCAGGATTCCGCCTCCAACCTCGATGCTGAAGCAGCCCGGGTTACCGGCCAACTCCGCCGCGAGGCCGCCCGCCTCTCGATCGAGAAGGCCCTGGCGACCTTGACTGGCAAGCTCGATTCCAAGGCCCAAGCCAAGCTGATCGACCAGTCCATCCAATCGCTGGGGAACGCCTAATGCCTCTCCTCAACACCATTACGACCCCGTGGGCCGAAGCCCTCCTCCAATTGAGTGAGGCCAACGGCGAAACCGAAGCCGTGGTTGATCAGGCCCGCAGCTTGCTGGCGCTGTGGAACGAATCTCCGGACCTGCGGGAGGCCCTGGCTTCTCCAGTGTTGGAGGTGGAGGCCAAGAAGGCGGCCATCACCAAGTTGTTCTCCGAGCAGCTTTCACCCTCCTTCCTCAACCTGCTCAAGCTGCTGGCTGACCGCCAGCGCATCGGCATGCTCGACGCCGTTCTGGAACGGCTGCTCGCGCTACACCGCGAGCAGAACGGCATCGCCCTCGCCACCGTGACCTCCGCTGAGGCCCTCAGTGAGGAGCAGCTGGCCAGGATCACCGAGCAGGTGAAGTCGGTGGCCGGCACCGACAAGGTGGAGATCAACACCGCCGTGGATCCCGCCCTGATCGGCGGTTTCGTGCTCAAGGTCGGCTCCAAGGTGATCGACGCCAGCCTTTCCGGCCAGGTGCGTCGTCTTGGCCTGGCCCTGGCCAAGGTGAGCTGAACCCACCTCCTTCCTCCGTACCACCCCCCCCTTCCCCATCACCCCC
>JBAXOO010000248.1:0-3538 GCA_037133235.1 Cyanobium sp. ELA507 | reverse complement strand
CGCGGGGGCCGGGGAGACTGGCGCCTCCCCAACCGGGCCCGCCGTGATCGCGCTGGAGCCGGGGGGCGGGGATTCGGGATCACTCACGGCGCTGGGCATCACGGATCTCCTGGATCGAGGCGGACCAGCCGGGCCTGGGCCTTGACGGCAAAGGTCTGAGGCGGCAAAACGACCGAGCACCGGCGGCCATACTGCCGAGCGACCGAGAGGGCCCCAGGCCCGGCCCGATGGCGAAATCACTGCGAAGGATTGCCCTGATCGTGGCGGTGGCCACCGCCCTGAGCAAGGTGGTGGGCCTGCTGCGCCAGCAGGTGATCGCCGCAGCCTTCGGGGTGGGCGCCGCCTACGACGCCTACAACTACGCCTACGTGCTGCCGGGCTTTCTGCTGATCCTGCTGGGGGGCATCAACGGACCCTTCCATAGCGCCATGGTGAGCGTGCTCTCCCGGCGCGACCGCAGCGAAGGCGCCCATGTGCTGGCGGCGATCAACACCCTGGTGGGGGCCGGCCTGCTGGTGGTGACGATCCTGCTGATCGTGGCCGCCGATCCGCTAATCACCCTGGTGGCCCCGGGCCTCGATGCCACCCGCCACGAGCTGGCGGTGGTGCAGATGCGCTGGATGGCGCCGATGGCGTTGTTTGCCGGCCTGATCGGCCTTGGCTTCGGCGCCCTCAATGCCGCCGATGAATTCTGGCTGCCGGCCGTGAGCCCGCTGCTCTCCAGCCTGGCGGTGATCGGCGGCATCGGCCTGCTCTGGTGGCGACTGGGCAGCGCCATCGTTCTGCCCCAGTGGGCCATGCTCGGCGGCATCGCCCTGGCGGCCAGCACCACGGTGGGGGCCCTGCTGCAGTGGCTGATCCAGCTGCCGGCCCTGGCGAAGCAGGGCCTTAACAAGTTCGAGCTGGTGTGGGACTGGAAGCATCCCGGCGTCAAAGAGGTGCTGGCGGTGATGGCCCCGGCCACCCTCTCCTCGGGGATGCTGCAGATCAACGTGTTCGTGGATCTGTTCTTCGCCTCGGGAATCGTGGGAGCGGCGGCGGGCCTGGGCTACGCCAACCTGCTGGTGCAGACCCCCCTGGGCCTCCTCTCCAATGCCCTGCTGGTGCCCCTGCTGCCGGTGTATTCCCGGCTCACCGCCCCGGCCGACCGAGCCGAACTGGTGGCCCGCATCCGCCAGGGCCTGATGCTCTCCACGGCCAGCATGCTGCCGCTGGGGGCCCTGATGGTGGGCCTGGCGGTGCCGATCGTGAAGCTCGTTTATGAGCGGGGCGCCTTCAACCACAGCGCCGCCGAGTTGGTGGCCGCCCTGCTGATGGCCTACGGGTTGGGGATGCCGGTGTACCTGGCCCGTGATGTGCTGGTGCGGGTGTTCTATGCCCTCGGCGATGGCAACACCCCCTTCCGCTGGTCGGTGGCCGGCATCGGCCTCAACGCGTTCTTCGACTGGTTTTTAGTGGGCGGGCCCACCCCCTGGGGGCTGCAGCTGCCGGCCCTCAACTTCGGCGCCCCCGGCGTGGTGCTGGCCACGGTGAGCGTGAATCTGATCACCTGCCTGGGCCTCACCTGGGCCCTGGCCGGCCGGCTCGGCGGGCTTCCGCTGCGCGCCTGGAGCCGCGACACCCTGCTGCTGCTCCTCGCCGCGGTCGCCGCGGGCGGCGTGGCCTGGGGTGTTTCGACCTTCGTGGCCTGGCCAGCTGGCTTCCTCGGCCTGGTGCTCCAGAACGCCATCTGCGCCGGCCTGGCCTTGGGGACCTATGGCCTGATCGGCAGCCTGGCCGGGGTGCCGGAGGTGCACCAACTGTTGGCGATGCTGCGGCGGAAGCGGGCGGCTTGAGCCGAGCTCAGCCACCGCCAAAGGAGAAGAAGAGATTCCGCATCGCCGAGAGAAGTTTGTTGGTTTCCTGCTGACGCTCCTCCCCGCCGAGGCTATCGAGCTCCCGCCGCCTCGCACTCACCAGTTGGGCGAAACGCTCAAGCAGGGCAGGATCCTGCTCCAGCAATTCCCGCACCCCGGTGCGGTCAACCCGCAGCATGCGTGATTCCTGCAGGGCTCGCACCGTGGCACTGCGCGGTGAACCCTGGAAGAGGGTCATCTCGCCAAAGATCTCCCCGGGTCCTAACTCCACCACATGGATGATTTGACCATCCTGCAGCTTCTTTTCCACATCAACCCGGCCATCAATCACCTGATAAAGCGATTCACCCGCGGCACCCTCCTCCACGATCGCCTCGCCGGCGGCGAACAGCACCACCCGGCTGTGGTCGAGCACGCAATCAAGCTCTTCTGGGGGCAAACCGGCAAAGAGCGAGTGGGCCGCGAGAAGGCTGCGCCCCTCCTCGGGCTTCAGGGGGCCCAGCGAGGATGCCGCTGACGGATCAGACCGACGGCGCTGCAGCTCCCGCACCGGAAAAGGAAAACTACGGCCTTCGCGGTTCACCGCATACCAGATCTGCTGAAGCAGGTCACTGCGCAGCTTCAGGCGCAAGCCGTCGCTGGGCTCCCGCAGCCAAACCTGCAGTTCATAGGTGATAGCGCTATCGGCGAAGGCGTGCACCCGCACTTCAGGAGGCGGCAAATCGAGCACAAGCGGATGCTGCCGCGCCACCCGCAGCAGCAATTGAAAGGCCCGGGCGGGGGGGAAGTCGTAATCGAGGCCCACCTGGAAGCGATCGCAGAGGGCTCCAGTCGCGGTGAGGTTGCGGAGCACCCCGGCCGTCACCTGGGTATTGGGCACCACAATCCTCTTGCCATCGAAGGATTTCAGAGTGGTGTCGCGCCAGGTCACGGATTCCACCACTCCACGGGCCTCACCATTCGACCCGACCTCCACCAGATCCCCCAAGCGCACGTCATCGGAGAGCTGCAACTCCAGACCGGCGATCAAATCCTTGAGGGGCTCCTGGATCGCCAGGCCGATCACAGCGGTGAGCACCGCCGAGGTGGTGACCAGCCCCACGAGGTCGAAATGGCCCTCTTTATGGGCCAAAAGCACCGCAGCCAGCGCCCCTCCGCCGGCCAAGATCAATTGCACCAGCAGCTCCGGCGGCCGCCGCCACCACCCCAGGGCGCCGGGCAGCTCCAGAGCCGACCAAGCCGGCCGCGGCCTCTGGAGGGACGCCCAAGGTGGGGGGCAAGGTGGTCTGGGGCATGCAGACCGATCCCGTCAAGCTCGATCCCCATACCGAGTCCAACGCCTCCAACACCGAGGCCAACGAATTGATCTATGAGAGCCTGGCAGAGTTCGATCCCAAGGATCTGAGCATCAAGCCCACCCTGGCGGAGTCCTGGGAAAACCCCGACCCCCTCACTTGGATCTTCAAGCTGCGCAAGGGGACCAAGTTCCACGACGGCAAGGAACTGGATGCCGGGGCATGGACCTATGGGGACTATCACGACGTTGCCGGAGTCCTGCGGGTTCATCGGGATGCCGCCCGAAGAATCGTGATCAACTCTCCGTAACTGCAGGTCTGTTAGTTTAGCGTCATTGGAAGTGTTCTTAACAACAGGGCGCAGGGCAAGCAGACACAGAAATGGAG
>JBAXOO010000247.1:0-3578 GCA_037133235.1 Cyanobium sp. ELA507 | reverse complement strand
GCCTGGAGCATCACCACCGCCGCGATCAGCTACACCAACCACACCCTGCTGCCCGAGGCCCTCGAAACCTGGGGGGTGGAGCTGTTCGGCCAGTTGCTGCCCCGCCAGCTGGAGATCATCTACGAGATCAACTCCCACTTCCTGCGGCTGGTTCGGATGCGCTACCCCGGCCAAAGTGAACTGCTGAAACGCCTTTCCTTGATCCAGGAAAGCCCCGATCGCAAGGTGCGCATGGCCAACCTGGCGGTGGTGGGCAGCCACCAGGTGAATGGCGTGGCCGAACTCCACAGCAAGCTGATGGTGGAAAACGTGTTCGCCGATTTCGCCGCCCTCTGGCCGGAGCGTTTCACCAACGTGACCAACGGCGTGACGCCGCGCCGCTGGCTGGCGGTGTCCAACCCACCCCTGGCCGCCCTGCTCGATGAGCGCATCGGCAACGGTTGGCGCCGCGACCTCGACCAGCTGGTGGGCCTTGAACCCTTCGCCCATGAACCCGCCTTCCTGGAGCGTTGGCGCGGCGTGCGGGAGCAGGCCAAGCAGCGGCTGGCCGCCACCATCCACCACGACACCGGCGTGCTGGTGGATCCCGCCTCCCTTTTCGATGTGCAGGTGAAGCGGATCCATGAGTACAAGCGCCAGCACCTGGCCGCCCTGCAGATCGTGGAGCGCTACCTGCGCCTGCGCCACGGCGAAGACCTGCCGCCGCGCACGATGATCTTCGGCGGCAAGGCAGCCCCCGGCTACCACATGGCCAAGTTGATCATCCGCCTGATCGTGGGCATCGCCGGCATGGTGAACATCGATCCGACCATGGATGGCCGCCTACGGGTGATCTTTCTGCCCAACTTCAGCGTGAAGCTCGGCCAGCGGATCTACCCGGCGGTGGACCTCTCCGAGCAGATCTCCACCGCCGGCATGGAGGCCTCCGGCACCGGCAACATGAAGATGGCCCTCAACGGCGCCCTCACGATCGGCACCCTCGATGGCGCCAACATCGAGATCCGCGAGCGGGTGGGCGGCGACAACTTCTTCCTCTTTGGCCACACCGCCGAGCAGCTGGCCGAGCTCAACCGCAGCGGCTACCACCCCATGCCGTGGCTCGAGAACGACCCGGTGGCCAAGGAGGCGCTCGACCTGATCGGCTCCGGCTATTTCAGCGAGGGCGACCGCGACCTCTTCCAGCCCCTGCTCGCCAACCTCTGCAGCCACGATCCCTTCCGGGTGATGGCCGACATCGGCGATTACCGCCGCGCCCAGAACGCCGTCGATGCGGCCTGGCTCGAACCGGAACGCTGGACCCGGATGTCGGTGCTGAACACGGCCCGCTGCGGCTTCTTCAGCAGTGACCGCTCGATCCGCGAGTACGCCGAGCGGATCTGGAACGTGGCCCCCCTGCCCGTGGAAGCTGGCCAGGTGGCCAGCGGTTCGGTCGGCTGATCCAACCGGGGGCCCTGCAACGGCCAAGGCCCCGACCAACCTGGCGCTCCCCCTGCTGCGCCGCAAGCTGCCCTCCCTACCACTCCCCCCAACACGTGTCCGCCAGCCCTCTCGACCAACCGCTCAGCGGCCCCACGGCCGCCATGGAGCGGGTGGCGAAGGCCGTGGAGCAGCGCCTAGGCGCCGCCGGCATCCGCCTCACCCTGGGCGGTGAACCCACCTACGTTCCCTTTGAACCGACGGGGCCCGAATGGAGCGTGGCCGCCGATGGGCCCACCAAGCTGCCCCTGGCCCGCGCCATGGCCCGGGAGCTGCAGCGCACGGTATGGCCCGGCAGCACCCTGCTTTACTGCCCCGGCAAGCGTTACGAAGGCGAGGTCAACCCCCGCTGGGCCCTGCGGCTGGTGACCGGCATCAACGGCGAGCCTCCGGTGCGCTGGCCCGATCCGGCCAAGGGAACTGCCCACCAGGTCGGCCTCGCCCCCGCCGATGGCCCCGCCTGGCTCGACCGGCTAGCCAAGGCACTGGGGGTGACCTTGGAACCCCTGGAGCTGCGGGATCCCCTCGAACCAGGCCGGCGGGTCTGGGCGGTGCCCTTGAGCGCCGCCGACCCCGATCCCGCCGATCCCGATGGTCCAATCGAGTGGCTGCCGGCCGCCTGGCCCCTGGCGAACGAGCTGCGGGAGCTCAGCGGTGCCCCCGGGCCGGCTGGCCTGAGGCTGCCCCTGGAGCACTTCCCCGAGGGGGTGCCGCGCCAGGTGCTCACCCTGGAAACCGACCCGGATCGTTGGGAACTCTTTCTGCCACCCCTCACCCGCCAGCCCCTCACCGCCCTGCTGCAGGCCGTTGCCGATGGCCTGCAGCAGAACGGTGAGGAGCTGATCCCGCCCCGGCTGAGCGGCATGTTGCCGGTGGATTGGGAGGGCCACTGGCAGATGCTCGGCCTCACCGCCGATCCCGGTGTGCTGGAGATCAACCTGCCGATCTGCCACGGCTGGGCCGATTACGACCGCTGGTTGCGGATCCTCGAGACAGCTGGCGCCAGCGTGGGCCTGCGCAGTTGGAAGCTGGATGCCCAGGGCCGGCAGGAGGGCACCGGCGGCGGCAACCACCTGCTCTGGGGCGGCCCCAGCCTCGAGGACCATCCCTTCTTCAGCCGTCCGGCCTGGTTGGCGGGCATCCTGCGCTACTGGCAGCACCACCCTTCCCTGGCTTACCTGTTCAGCGGAGCCAGCGTGGGCCCCGCCTCCCAGGCGCCGCGGCCCGATGAGGCCAGCGGCGACAGCTTCGATCTGGAGCTGGCCTACCGCGCCCTGGAACGCGCCGACGATGGCCGCGCCAGCGACGATCCGCGCGGAGACCACCGCAGCCTGATTGGCGAAACCCTGCGCCATCTCCACGCCGACCGGGGCGGCAACAACCACCGCAGCGAGATCAGCTTCGACAAGTTTTGGAACCCAGGCGCCCCCGCCGGCTGCCTGGGGCTGGTGGAATTCAGGGCCCTGGAAAGCCTGCCCGAGGTGGAATGGGCCAGCGCCGTGGCCCTGCTCTGGAGCGCCCTGGCCGCCCATCTGCTCGAGCCTGCCCACCGCCCCAACGACCTGCGGGACTGGGGCAGCGACCTCCACGACCGGATGCTGCTGCCCAGTGCCCTCTGGGTCGACCTGGAGGTGGTGCTCTCCGACCTGGAGGCCGATGGACTGGCCATCGATCCGGCCCCGTTGCGGGCCCTGTGGGAGTGGCGGTTTCCGCCGCTGCTGCGCTGGCAGCTGGGCGATGCTGTCCTGGAGATCCGGCCCGCTCTCGAACCCTGGCCGCTGATTTGCGATGTGCCCCGGGAAGGCGGCCTCACCAGCCGCTTTGTGGATGGCTCATTGCGGCGCTTCGAAATCATCGCCAACCCGGCCTTCCGGGCCCAATGGCAACTGGCGTTGGAGGGCCGGCCCCTGCCCCTGCCAGAAGCGGGGAACCCCCTGGCGGTGCGCTACCGCCTGCAGCGCCTCTACCCCTGCCTGCATCCAGCCATCGAGCCCCATGGCTCCCTGGTGCTCAGCCTCCACGGCGCCGGCGCCGCCGCTGCCTTCCGGCTCAACGCCGATGGCACGGCCTTCCTGGCCGATCTCGCCGGAGCACCCCAGGAT
>JBAXOO010000246.1:0-3578 GCA_037133235.1 Cyanobium sp. ELA507 | reverse complement strand
CCACGGGATTGATCGCCTCGCCAAACAGCCCCCGCGCCAGCAGGGCCACCAGCAAGGGCTGGGAATCGATCAGCACCGAGCCGAGGCCCGCGCCGGTCTGGGCCAAACCGCGGGCGAGCAGGCCCTGGAAAACCGTGCCATCCACCAGGGCGAAGAGCAACAGCCAGGGGAGATCGGCCGAATCAACCCGCAGGGAGCGACCCAGCAGGCTGGCCGCCAGCAACAGCACCAGGCCAGCCGGCAGCAGCCGCAGGCTGGCCAGGAGCAGCGGATCACCGCTCTCAAGCAGGGGCTTCATCGCCGCCATGGCCGTGCCCCAGAGGGCAAAGGGCAGCAGCATCAGCAGCCACCGCAGCAGGGAGGGGGGAGGCGAAGCCGGTTCGACCTGGGCCATCAATGCCATTCCATCGGATGAATCGAACGTCAAAGCAACGACCGATCATGGGACGATCGGCCACGGGCCGGCCATCAGCGGCTCTTTTTTAAGATCCGACCCAACCTTCCCCCACCCCAATGCCCTGGCCCTGGCGCCGCAAGACCCGCCGCACCCTGGCCCGGATCGCGATCGAAGGGCCGATCGGGGGCGCCACCCGCAGCCGGGTGCTCAAGGCCCTTGAGCAGGTGGCGGAGCGGGAATGCCCGGTGTTGTTGCTGCGAATCGACAGCCCAGGTGGCACCGTGGGCGATAGCCAGGAAATCCACGCCGCGCTGCTGCGGCTGCGGGAGAAGGGCTGCCGGGTGGTAGCCAGCTTCGGCAATATCTCCGCCTCCGGTGGGGTGTACATCGGGGTGGCGGCGGAGCGGATCGTGGCCAACCCCGGTTCGATCACCGGTTCGATCGGCGTGATCCTGCGGGGCAACGACCTCTCCAGGCTGCTGGAGCGGATCGGAGTGCGCTTTGAGACGGTGAAAAGCGGTGTCTACAAGGACATCCTCTCGCCGGATCGGGCCCTCAGCGAAGCCGAACGGACCGTGCTTCAGGAGCTGATCGATTCGAGCTATGGGCAGTTCGTGGAGGCGGTGGCGAAGGGCCGCGGCCTCGAGGAAGGGGTGGTGCGCGCGTTTGCCGATGGGCGCGTCTTCAGCGGAGCCCAGGCCTTGGCGCTCGGCCTGGTGGATGAGCTGGGCGACGAGGAACGGGCCCGGCAGCTGGCGGCGGAGCTGGGGGGCCTCGATCCCAAACGCAGCCGAGCGGTGACCTTCGGGCGAACCCCCAACCGCCTTGCGGCTCTGGTGCCGGGCCGCAATCTGTTTGGCACGGTGGCGAGCGCCCTGCGGCTTGAACTGGCCTGGGCCGGCCAGCCCCTCTGGCTATACCGACCATGAGCGCCGATTCCCTGGCCCTACGGGCCCTGCGGGGTGCCACCACGGCCCCGGCCAACAGCATCGAGGCCATCACCGAGGCGGTGGGAGAACTGATCGAAGCCCTGGTCAGCCGCAACGACCTCGAGGGCAGTCGGGTGCTTTCGGTCACCTTTTCGGTGACGGCAGACCTGGATGCCTGCTTTCCCGCCGCCATCGCCCGCCGCCGGGGGGATTGGGGCTCGGTGGCCCTGCTCGACTGCCAGCAGATGGCGGTGGCGGGGGATCTGGAGCGCTGCATTCGGCTGCTGGCCCATGTCTGGATGCCCGCCGCCCAGGAGGTGGCCCACACCTACCTGCGCCAAGCGGTGCGGCTGCGACCCGACCTGGCCGGCGCCGCCGCCGCTGCCGGGCCGGAAAACCACACCCCAGCCAGCTCCCTTGCCGACCACTTCGGCGATGGCGGGTGAACGGGGCTGCGGAGAATCAGGGTCCGACTCCCCTGCGGCACCTCCATGCCTCCCCTCCGTCCCCTCGGGGCACTCCGCCTGGCCCTTGCCCACTGGACTCGCCGCGGGAGCAGCCGCACCAGCAGCCAGCCCCGCCCCTTGATCCAGCGGCCGATCTCCGCCACCGCCCTGGGGGCCGCCGCCGCCCTTGCCCTCACCGCCACCCAGGGCCCCGCCCTGCTGCCGGGCCTGCAGGGAAGCGCCGGCAGCGCCCGGGCCCAGGGCACGCCGGGGCTGATGGAGTTCCGTTGGGACAACACCAAGGACTACAACAAGCTCTACTTCTTCGTCACCAACACGATCCGGCTGCAGCGCTCCGATTACTACCTGATCCTCCGGCCCAAGGACCGCAACACCGCGATCCTCAAGCTCACCATCACCGTGCCGGATCACTTCGACGCCAAGCTCAACCCGAAGCTGATGAAGTTCTGCCGCATGAGCCAGGGCGGCATGACCAAGCGCACCCGCTGTGAATCCGAGATTCCGGCCACGATCGAGGTGGCTGCCAACGGCAAAGGAATCGAGATCTTCCCCAACACCCCCATCCCGGTGGGGGGCACCGTGGGGCTCTTCATGACCCTCTTCAACCCCTTCAATGCGGGCATGTTCCAGTTCAACGCCCTGGCCCAGGCCCCGGGGGAGATCCCCATCTCCGGCTACCTAGGCAGCTGGCTGATCGAAATCGATCCAAACTGAGCCCGAGCCTGCGCCTGATAGGGTTGCGGGCTGAGCAGCCAACGCCATGACGAAGCGCACCCTGGAAGGAACGAGCCGCAAACGCAAGCGGGTGTCCGGTTTCCGGGTGCGGATGCGGACCCACACCGGCCGCCGCGTGATCCGCACCCGCCGTCGCCGGGGCCGTGCCCGCCTGGCGGTCTGAGCTCGGCCCCAGCCGGTGGCCCTGCCCCAGCAGCACCGACTCCGCGGCCATCGGCCCTTTGACCGCATCTATCGCCAAGGGCGCCGCTTCCAAGGCGACCTGATGCTTCTGCGCCTGCTCGATCAGGTGCCGTCCCTTCTTCCCCCGAGCGACCGAGCCCGGCCTCCGAGCCCCTGGCGCTGCGCCGTTGTGGTGAGCGCCAAGGTGAGTAAGCGGGCGGTGCAGCGCAATCGGCTCCGCCGCCTGCTGCACGCCCATTTGAGCCAGTGCGATCCAGCTCCGGAGCGGCCCCAATGGCTGCTGCTCACGCTGCGTCCCGGCGCCGCCGAGGCGGAACCCCACCGGTTGCTGAAAGAATGCACCAACGTGTTGCGCCAGGCAGGCCTGATCCCATGACGACGGAATCCACCCCCAACCTCACAAGCGGCGAAACCGTCTACTACGAAGGCGGGCCAGCCCGGGGAGACCTGATCTTGAGCGTGTTGATCGGCCTCACCGTGATCGGCCTACCGATCGCCATCGGCGCGATCGTGCGGGCCCTGTGGCTCCGCTACCGGATCACCAGCCGGCGGGTGTCCGTCGAGGGCGGCTGGCTGGGCCGCGACCGGACCCAGGTGGTCTACAGCCAGATCCGCGAGGTGCTTTCGGTGCCGCGGGGCTTCGGGGCCTGGGGCGACATGGTGCTGGTGCTCAACGACGGCTCCCGGCTGGAGATGCGCTCCGTGCCGCGCTTCCGCGAGCTCGAGGCCTACATCGAGGAGCGGCGCCGCGAGAAGGCAACCGCAGCTGGCTTGCAGCGCCCGAGCGCAGGGTTCGGGGAAACGCCCCGCGCCATCGCCTGATTTAGCCCCGCGGTCCGTCACACTGGCCTGGGACCATCCCCACCC
>JBAXOO010000245.1:0-3584 GCA_037133235.1 Cyanobium sp. ELA507 | reverse complement strand
CTCCACGGCCCTCCATGGCCGCCACAACCTGGTGCTGGTGATGGGTTGCCGCAGCCTCGATGGCCCGCTGGGCAGCGAAGAGAGCCAGGTGCTGCAGCAGGTCAATGGCTGGCTGGATCGGCCCGACCTTCGCGGTCGGGTGGCTGTGCCCCGGCAGCTGCGGCGTGAGCAGATCCCCGCCGTCTACCGCTGGGCGGCCCGGCGGGGCGGGGTGTTTGTGAATCCGGCCCTCTCCGAACCCTTCGGGCTCACCTTGCTGGAGGCGGCCGCCTCAGGCCTTCCGGTGGTGGCCACCGACGATGGCGGCCCCCGCGAGATCCTGCAACGCTGCCGCAATGGCCTGCTGGTGGATGTGTCCCTTCCCGGCGCCCTGGGCCAGAGCCTCGAAGGCAGCCTGGAGGATTCGGAGCGCTGGCGGCGCTGGAGTGCTGATGGTCTGGAGGCGGTGGGCCGCCTGTTCAGTTGGGAGGCCCATGTTGCCTCCTATGGGGCGGAGGCCCGTGCTGCGATTGGGCTTGGCCGTCGATCCAAGGGCAGGGTGTTGCGTCGTGCTCCCCGAAGGCCGGTGGCGACTCAGTTGGGGGCCGTTTCGCCGTTGCCGCTGGGGTGGTTCCCGTTGGAAGCGGGCATCCAGTAGCTGAGATCGTTTTCCCAGTACTCCCTACCGGCCAGGCGGCGGGTGCTGAGTTTGGTGTGGGCCATCGCGCCCAGCAGCTGGGTGAGTTCCAGGGGGGAAAGGTCGGTTTTGATGTCCTCGCCGGCGATCTTCAGCAGGGCCGGCAGCTGGGCCAGGGTGGTGGGTTGGGCCAGCTTGCGGAACACCTGGTTGATCACCAGCCGTTGCCGTTCCATGCGACCGAGGTCACCCATCTCATCGTGGCGGAAGCGCAGGAAGCCCTCCAAATCCTGGCCCTTGAGCAGCTGGAGGCCGGGATAGAGATCGATGTAAAGGTCCTGGCTGCGGTCTTGATAGACCATCCGCTTGGGCACCTCCACCTCCACTCCGCCCAGGGCATCGGCCACCTTGCCCACCGCGGCCAAGTTGACCTTGAGGTGGTGCTCGATCGGGATGGCCAGCAGCTGGCTCAGCTCGCGCTTCACCTCCGCCGGCCCAAATTCGCCGTAGAGCGCATTGGCCTTGACCACGCCTTGATCGGGGGTTTCCACGTAGGTGTCCCGGGGGACCTGGGTGATCTCGGTGATGCCCTTCTGGATCTGCAAGGCAAACATCACATCGGTGCTGCCACTCACCGCGTCGCTGCCCAGCACCAGCACCGGCTTTTGGCCCAGCCCGAGGGCCTGGAGCCGCTGCGGCACCTGAGCCACCGCCGCCATTAGCGGGCCCAGGGGCTGGAGTGGGTGCTGGCCCAGCAGGAACCCCAGGCCAAGGCCCAGGGCGAAGGTGAGCAGCGGCGGCCGGCCACGCTTGTGGGCTGGGGGCACCTCACGCTTTCGGAGGAAGGTCGGCACGGCGTCCTGGTCGGCCGAGGGGAGGCTGCGGACTTGGCGGCGGCTGCGAGCGGACTTGGCGCGTCGCGTCACCCGCGGCTCAAGCCCCGTTTCGAACCCGGGCTCGAACGGTGACTGGACCTGGCTCATGGCAGCTCTTGCTCGGCGCACCATACGGCCTGCAATCACTCCCCACCAGGGGTCTGGCTGATCCTGCGGCTGCTTCGCACCGCGATCGCCGCGGCCGCCCGGTCAGCCCGATCGCGGGCCTCACTCTCGCTGGTCCCCCGGGCCAGGGCCACACCCATCCGCCGCTGGGGTCGGGCATCGGGCTTGCCGAAGAGCAGCACCTGGGTCTCGGCAATCGCCAGAGCCCGCTCCAGGCCTTCGTAGGCCACGGATTCGGCTGCCTCCGGGGCGAGGATCACGCGGCTGGCGGCTGGCCCGAGCGAGCGGATGGCCGGGATCGGCAGCCCCAGCACGGCGCGCAGATGCAGCTCGAATTCGGAGAGGTTTTGGCCCGCCAGGGTCACCAGGCCTGTGTCATGGGGGCGGGGGGAAAGTTCTGAAAACACCACCTTCGGATCGGCGGGGTCGCCGCAGAGGAAGAACTCCACCCCGAACAGCCCCGCCCCGCCGAGGTCGTCGGTCACCGCCATGGCCATGGCCTGGGCCGCCGCCAGCTTCCGCTCCCCCAAGGCGGCCGGTTGCCAGCTGCACTGGTAATCCCCCCGCTCCTGGATGTGGCCGATCGGTGGGCAGAAGAGGGTGGGCCCGTTCCACTGCTTCACGGTGAGCAGGGTGATCTCCAGTTCGAAACGCAGAAACTCCTCCACGATCACCCGCGCCCCGCTGCCGCGGGCTCCGGCCAGCGCCGCCTCCCAGGCCGCGGCGATCCCCTCCGGACCCTCCACCACACTTTGGCCCTTGCCAGAGGAGCTCATCACCGGTTTCACCACCACCGGCCACCCCAGGGGTGCGGCGGCGGCGGCAAGCTCGGCGGCGCTTTCCGCGTAGGCAAAACGGGCGGTGCGCAGGCCTAGGGGCCCGGCGGCCAGATCCCGGATTCGGTCGCGGTTCATCGTTACCGCTGTGGCGCGGGCCGTGGGGATCACGGTGATGCCCTCGGCCTCCAGCTCCGCCAGGGCATCCACGGCCAGGGCCTCAATCTCGGGGATCACCAGGTCGGGCCGGTGGCGCCGCACCACCGCCTTAAGGGCCTCAGGATCGGCCATCGCCACCACCTCGGCCGTGTGGGCCACCTGCATGGCGGGGGCATCGGGATAGCGGTCCACTGCGATCACCCGGCAGCCGAGCCTTTGGGCGGCGATCGCCACCTCCTTGCCCAGCTCGCCGCTGCCCAGCAGCATCAGGGTGCGGGGGAAGGGTGCTGCCATCGGATTCATGGGCCAAACCAGCCCCGATCCTGCCGCGGCCTGGGCCGGCGCTTCGCCTACCGTGCCAGCGATTGCCCGTCCGTTGTGCCCGGATTTGTGACCAGCTCCCAGCCGGGCCTCCTGGCTTCCTTGCCCCCATTCCCCCAAGCCCCGCCGCTCCGATTGCCGCTGGGGTTGAGCACGGCTGGAGAGGCCTCCGGAGCCCTGCCCTTTGGCCTCGATATGGCCGACATGCAGACCTGGACTCTGGTCTACTTGGGCCTGTCGTCGCTGGCCTTCGTGGTGGTGTGGGTGGTGGGCTACTTCAGGCGCTGAAGGGCCCTCGGGTCAGTTGAGCAGGGTGAGCTGACGCTCCGGCGTTTCCTCGCTCACGAACCCATAGGCCTCGAAGATGGCGGGGTCGGCGTGGTTGATGTGGGGGCCATCCGCTTCCCTCTCCAACCAAAAGCCCTCGGCCGCCATGCGGCGCATCAGGCCGGCCGCTTCCTCAAAGCGGGCCGCCATGGCATCAAGGCTGGCGCAATCGGCCGTCAGGCCGTGCTCCCTCCAGGTGAAGTAGGCCATGACTCCCAGATCCAGACGCTAGGAATAAGTTTAGGGATTCCCGAAAAACCGCCGCGTTCTGCGTTTTCAACGTCCCTGGGGCCGAGATCCGTGGGAAGGGCAAAGGGGAGATGGAGATGTTCTGCGTTGATCGCCTCAGGGATTCGGTGGCTTCCGGCTGAGCGTTAGGGCCGC
>JBAXOO010000244.1:0-3587 GCA_037133235.1 Cyanobium sp. ELA507 | reverse complement strand
TGCCACCACCGCCACCCCCGCAGCGGTGGTGGCACCGGCACCCGCCGCACCCGCAGCGGCCGCGCCACCACCCCCGCCGCAGGCCTTGCCCACCCAGGCCGGATTGCCCACCGCACCGGACGGCCGCCATTACCCTCTGGTGCCAGCTGATCCGGCCGCCACCGCCGCCCTGCTGGCCATGGTGGAGGAAGCGCTGCGCTCCCCAGCCACCCCCGTGGCGGAACTTCCGGCCCTGGGCCACCAGCAACAAGTGATCTACCGCGTGCTGGCCCATCGCCGGGAGCAGGCTGCCCTGGTCCGGGCTGCCCTGCCGGAACGCTGGCGGCCGGAGTTGGACCTGCACCTGGAGGCCCGGCGCGAGTTCATCGCCATGCACGACCCGAGCCGGCGCCCCACCAACCTGCCGGCCTGGCGGATCCTGCCCCCCGAGAGCGCCGACAAGCTGCTCCGCTACTACCGAGAAGCGGCCGCCGCCACGGGCATCCCCTGGGAGGTGCTGGCGGCGGTGAACCTGGTGGAAAGCGGCATGGGCCGCATCGATGGGGTGTCGGTGGCCGATGCCCACGGGCCCATGCAGTTCCTGCCCAGCACCTGGGCCGAGCCCGGCATCGGCAACGGCGGCGACATCCGCGATCCCCGCACCGCCATCCATGGCGCCGCCCGCTACCTGGTCCGCCGCGGCGGCCTCAAGGACATCCGCCAGGGGCTATGGGGTTACAACAACAGCGACCACTACGGCAAGGCGGTGCTGGCCTACGCCGCCCTGCTGCGCCAGGACCCGGCGGCCTACCGGGGCCTCTACCACTGGGAAATCCACTTCGCCGCAGCCCCCGGCGACCTCTGGCTGCCAGTGGGCTATGCCCAGACGAAGCCGGTCTCCGCCACCAGCTGGCTGCAGGCCACACCGGAGGGAGCCCCACCCCCCGGCAGCTCGGGCTACTGAAGCCAGGAGCGGACCCAAGGGATCAGGCGCGGGGTTCGAAGCTGCCGGTGAGGGTCACGCTGTAGCCGATCCGATGCAGCACCTCACCGGTGCTGAACACGCCGATGGTGGCGGTGATCGGCACCGAGGCGGTCAGGAGCGTGTCTCTGGGACCCGAGAACTCATGCACCGACCACCCCACCGTGGACACGCCACCAAGGCCGTTGAGGGTGATCAGGGGGGCCGAGCGACTCACGCGGAAAGCCTGATCGGGGCCCAGCAGGGCCTTGGGCAGTGCAATCTCAAGATTGAGATCCTCGAGCACCCAGTTCGACTTCTCGCGGATCAGCAGACCGTGCTCCGCTTCCAGATCAACTACCACAACGCCCGTCAGGGTGATCAGGTGGGTGCCTCCCACCCCCTCAAGATGCACCCAGTGGGTGGAGGAGAAGCGATCCCTGGTGTCGCCATCAAGCTGACTAAAGGAGAGGGCCACCGCTACCGAGCATCAACAGACCCGTACTAGCACGATCCCCCTGGGGCGATCGGCCGCTCGATCGGTGGATCGGCACCCGAATCAGCGCCGGACCAGATCCCGCACCCCGGGCAGCCCATCGACAATCTCCCCCACCAAGACCTGGTCGGTGAGGTTCACGAACAGGCCGTTTTCCAGCACGCCTGGCAGGTTGTTGATCTCCTTCTCCAGGGCCTCGGGATCGCTGATGCCACCGCTGAACTTCACGTCCAGCACCAGGTTGCCCTGGTCGGTCACCACCGGGCCGGCCTTGCGAACGGCCATGCGCAGCTGGGCGTCACCGCCCAGGGCGGCCAGCTCGCCCTTCACCTGGCGCCAGGCGCCGGGCAGCACCTCCACCGGCAACAAAAAGCCCAGATTCAGGGTGTCCACCAGCTTGGTGGCATCCACCACCACCACGAAGCGCTCGGCCCGGCGGGCCACCAACTTCTCCTGCACATGGCAGGCGCCGCCCCCCTTGATCAATTGGAAAGCGGGATCCACCTCATCGGCCCCATCGATGGCCAGGTCGATCCGATCAATGGCATTGAGGCTCTTGAGCGGAATGCCCAGCTCGGCCGCCAGCACTTCGCCCTGAAAGGAGGTGGTGACCCCCACGATGTCGCGGAGCTCGCCGCTCTTGAGCTTGGCGCCCAGGCCCTGGATCATCAGCGCCGCGGTGGAACCGGAACCCAGGCCCACCACCATGCCGTCGCGGATCTGCTCGACGGCCGCCGCGGCCACCGCCTGCTTCATCTGGTCCTGCAGTTCCGACATGGGGCCATAGCTGAGGCGCCAGACCGTAGCAGGGAAGGGGGGCAGGCCAGGGCGGCTCAAGCGATCGTCCTGGCTGGACTCCAATTAGTCGTGGAGCCCCTGGCCATCAAAAAGGGGCCCAGCCGTGAACGACTCGACCCCAGGGAGGGAGCGGTCAACTCAGCCCGCCGAACCCTTCTCCGGCAGGGCCGCCGGCCGGATCGAGAGCTGCATCTCCTTCTGACCCCGCACCACCTTCAGGGCCAGGGGTTGGCCCACCTGGGCGTGCTCCACGGCCTGCAGCAGGGCCGAAGGGTTGAGCACCGGTTGGTCGGCAATCGACACCACCAGGTCGCCCCGCTTGAGCCCGGCCGATTCGGCAGGGCTTTCGGGCAGCACCTTCTGTACCAGGGCGCCGTCGCGCTCAGGAAGTTGAAGCAGGGCATCGGGGTCGCGGTTGTTCTCCCGGGCCACCCGGGCGGTGAGGGGCACCAATTGGAGACCCAGATAGGGGTGGATCACCTTGCCCCCCTCGGCCAGCTGGCCCGCCACCCGTTTGGCCAGGTTGATCGGGATCGCAAAACCCAGGCCGGCGCCGGGGCCGGAGCGCACCAGGGTGTTGATGCCGATCACCTCACCGCTGGAGTTGATCAGGGGACCACCGGAGTTGCCGGGATTGATGGCGGCGTCGGTTTGGATCAGATCCAGGCGCTTGTCGGCGAAGCCGAGGCTGTTGATGTCGCGATGCAGGCTGCTCACGATGCCGAGGGTCACGGTGCGCTCTAGGCCGTAAGGGCTGCCCAGGGCAATCGCCCAGTCGCCAACTTCGAGGGCCTCGGAATCGCCCAGCGGGGCGGCCTTGAGCTCGCCCTTGCGACTCACCCGCACCACGGCCAGGTCGGTGACCGGATCGGCCCCCACCACGCTGCCGTCGAGCTGGCTGCCATCGGCCAGGGTCACCTCGACGCTGTCGACCGAATCGACCACGTGGGCATTGGTGAGCACCAGACCGCGGCCGGCGTCGATCACCACCCCCGAACCCTGGCCGCGCTCGCGCATCGAACCGGAAGGGTCGCCGAAGAGATCCCGCAGCAGCGGATCGAGCATGGCCGGATCAAAGGGCTGACGCGCCACGTTGCGCTCGGTGTCGATCCGCACCACCGCCGGCCCCACCCGGCGAGCGGCATCGGCCACGAAGCTGTGGCCGCCCTGGGGCAGACCGGCGGGGATCTCCAGGGCTGCTGCCAAGGCCGGGGTCCCGGCGTCGCCCTGCGGCATGGCCAGCGGGGGGGCTGGTGCCTGGACCGGGGCTGGCGCAACAAAAGTCCCAGAGGCCGCCAAGGCGGAATCCGGCAGGGCCCGGCTGGGGGCAGAACCCATGGAGGGGGGCTGGGG
>JBAXOO010000243.1:0-3610 GCA_037133235.1 Cyanobium sp. ELA507 | reverse complement strand
CTGGTGGCCCCCCGCCGTGGCCGAAACGGTGCTGCAGCGGAGGGTGCCGGCCGAGGCCAGCGACCTGCCAGGAGCTCAGGGTCCGGGGGGTTTCCGTGGCCTCCCCGAAGGAGCCCTGGAGGTCGAGGTGTGGTTCCCGGTGCTCCATGGCCCCAACGGCGAAGACGGCACGATCCAGGGCCTGTTCACACTGATGCAGGTGCCTTATGTGGGTTCCGGGGTGCTGGGATCGGCCGTGGGGATGGATAAGCAGGCGATGAAGGCAGCCTTCGCCGCCGCTGGTCTCCCCCAGGTGCCCTACGCCTGTGTGGAAGCCGCCGAGCTGGCCGACGCTGCCCAAGCCAGCCCAGGGACCCCCGGTACGGAGCCCCTGCTCGCCCGCCTGGAGCAACAGCTGGGCTACCCCTGCTTCGTGAAGCCGGCCAACATGGGTTCGTCGGTGGGGATCAGCAAGGCCACCGAGCGGGCCTCCTTGCTGCAGGGCCTTCGGGATGCGGCCGCCCTCGACCCACGCCTGGTCGTGGAGCGGGGGGTGACCGCCCGGGAACTCGAATGCGCCGTGGTCGGCACCAACCACTTAGAGGCATCGGTGCTGGGTGAGATCTGCTTCGACGCCGACTGGTACGACTACGAAACCAAATACAGCGAGGGCCTTAGCCACACGGTGATTCCGGCCCAGGTGCCGGTGGAGGTGGGTGAGCGGGCTCGCTCCATGGCGATCGCCGCCTGCCGGGCCGTCGCGGCCAGTGGCCTCTCCAGGGTCGACTTCTTCTATAGCGAGGCCAGCGGTGACCTCTGGATCAACGAAATCAACACCCTGCCTGGCTTCACCAGCCAGAGCATGTATCCGATGCTCTGGGAGGCCAGTGGCCTACCCCTCGACGATCTGGTGCACAAGCTGCTGCTGGGGGCGCGAGAATCGTTCAAGACAACGCCCTTCACCACCGAGGCGCCATGACCCAAGGCCTGCTCTGGCTGCCGCTGCTCCTGGTCTTCGTGCTGCTCACCGGCCTGGGCTGGCTCGAGCGTCGCCGCCAGAGGCTCTTCCGCGAGTGGGCTGCCGGTGCCGAGCTGGCCAAGCTCGACGGTTGCGGTGCGGCCCGCCTGATCAACGGCGAATTGAGCTGGAGCACCTTTGAAGCCGGCAGCTTCCAGCCGGCCGGCAGTTTCCCGATCAAGCAACTTGAGCTGGTGGAGCTGCTGTCCCTGGGGTCGGGGGAAGCGCCACTCACCGCCGAAAGCCAGGGGGCCTGCCGCCTCCGCCTGGTGGGCAACAGCATGGCCATGGATCTCCCCTTCTCCGACGCGGAACGGGCCCGGCGCTGGATCGATGAACTGATGGCCCGCTCCCGCTGCGAGTTGTGAGCGAATCCTCCCTTCGCCCTGGAGCCGATCGGCGCCGCCAACTCCGCCAGCAGCGCCAGGCCGACCGCCTGCGCAATCTCTGGCGGCTGGTGGTCTTCAGCGGCTTGGCAGCGGGGCTGGGCTACGGCCTGCTTCGCCAGGGCTGGACTCTCCAGTCATCGAGCCAGGTGGAGGTCAGCGGCAGCCGGGTGGTGAGCCGCGACCAGGTGATCCAGGCGGCGGGTCTGCACTTTCCCGAACCGCTCCTCTCCCTGCAGCCGCGGCAGCTGGCCCAGACCCTGTCCGGGGCCCTGCCGGTCGACAACGTGCGGGTGAGCCGGCTGATGCTGCCCCCCCGGCTGCGGGTGGATCTGGTGGACCGGACTGCGGTGGCCCGGGCCGAGCGCCATGCCATCGCAGGCAAGGAACAGGGCTATGTCGATCGCCTGGGCAACTGGATCAGCATCAGCCAAAACCTGGTCGTCCCCCTGAAAGGGGGCCTCAACCTCAAGGTGGTGGGCTGGAACGAACGGCACCGCCCCGTGCTGGCCGAGGTGCTGGCCCGGCGCGAGAGCTTCGGCCCCAACCTGCAGGAGATCCGCTTTGATTCAGCCGGGAGTCTGTGGCTGCAGACCACCGACCTGGGACCACTGCGGTTGGGGCCCCCTGATGCTCAGCTTGAGCGGCGCCTCGCGGTGGCCGCCCACCTGGGCCGCACCCTGCCGGCCCAATTGCGGGGCCAGCGCCCCCAGGTGGTGGACCTCAGCGATCCGGAACAACCTGAACTCAGCCTCACCGGCCTCCCCAACCTGGAGGGCCCCACCCCCGCCACGGCGGTGCGCCCCCGCGGTGGGCAGTAGGCCCCTGCGGTGGGCGCAACAGGAGCCAGCCAACCCACACACGCCATTGCGTCAGGAGACCTTCCAGGGCAGGCTGGTCGCCACGCCCTGGGGCGATGCATCCTGATCCGTTCCAGTCTCCCGACATAATGCAGCCGCAGCACAACGGCACCAGCGTCCCCATCGGGGCCGCCCGCGACCATGCCCGAGAGGGCGCCGTTGATCCATTGCCACCGCAGGCGCCACCGCAGGAGTTCCCCCCGATGAGCCAGTCCGCGCCGAGCAGCAACGGCATCACTCCCAGCCAATCGGCCCGGATTGAGGTGATCGGCGTTGGGGGTGGGGGCAGCAATGCCGTCAACCGGATGATCCTTTCCGACCTTCAGGGGGTGGGCTATCGGGTGCTGAACACCGACGCCCAGGCCCTGCTGCAATCGGCCTCGCAACAGCGCATCCAGCTCGGCCAGAAGCTCACCCGCGGCCTCGGAGCCGGCGGCAATCCGGTGATCGGCCAGAAGGCGGCGGAGGAATCCCGCAACGAATTGCTCCAATCCCTTGAAGGCGCCGACCTGGTCTTCATCGCCGCCGGAATGGGCGGTGGCACGGGCACCGGGGCGGCTCCGATCCTGGCGGAAGTGGCCAAGGAATGTGGCGCCCTCACCGTGGGCATCGTGACCAAGCCGTTTGGCTTTGAGGGCCGCAAGCGCCAGCGCCAGGCCGAGGAGGGCATCGCCCGCCTGGCCGAACACGTGGACACCCTGATCGTGATCCCCAACGACCGGCTGCGGGATGCCATCGCCGGTGCCCCCCTCAATGAGGCCTTCCGCGCCGCCGACGACGTGCTGCGCATGGGCGTGAAGGGCATCACCGACATCATCACCAGGCCCGGCCTGGTCAATGTCGACTTCGCCGACGTGCGCTCGGTGATGGCCGAAGCCGGCACGGCGCTGCTCGGCATCGGCGTGGGCTCCGGGCGGTCCCGGGCCACCGAGGCCGCCCAGGCGGCCATGACCAGCCCGCTCCTCGAATCGGCCCGGATCGATGGCGCCAAGGGCTGCGTGATCAACATCAGCGGCGGCCGCGACATGACCCTGGAGGACATGACCACGGCCTCGGAGGTGATCTACGACGTGGTGGACCCCGACGCCAACATCATCGTGGGCGCCGTGGTGGACGACAGCCTTGAAGGCGAAATCCACGTGACCGTGATCGCCACCGGCTTTGAAAGCGGTGGCAGCTACCGCCCCGAGCGCAGCACCGCCAATTTCAGCTCCAGCTTCAATCCGGCGCCCGAAGAGCGGGGGGCGAAGATCCCCCCCTTCCTGCTCAACCGCCAGAACCGGGGGGATTGATCCCCCTAGGGGACTGAATGGGGTGACCCGGAGTCCACGCCTGCCCGGAGCATCCCGTGTGGCTGCTCCCTTCCG
>JBAXOO010000242.1:0-3617 GCA_037133235.1 Cyanobium sp. ELA507 | reverse complement strand
AGGTAGTGCTGGGCCTTGGAAGGGTGTGGATTCCTCGGGGCGCCCCACCAAGGCATGGGGCCAGGTCCCGGCCTCTGGTTCCTGGCCCGACCGGATCGGCAGTGGGTCGGGCCCACTGGATCGGCATCTGGCCGGGACCACCGGTTCGGGCCGGGAGGCCTCTCTCCCTAGGATCGCTGGGTCCGCCTGTCGCCACCGCCCGGCCCCGCATGACCGACGTCCCCGCCGCGCGGATCCGCAATTTCTGCATCATTGCCCATATCGATCACGGCAAGTCGACCCTGGCCGATCGGTTGCTTCAGGAAACCGGCACCGTCGCCGCCCGCGACATGCAGGCGCAATTCCTCGACAACATGGAGCTCGAGCGGGAGCGCGGCATCACGATCAAGCTGCAGGCGGCGCGAATGGAATACAAGGCCGCTGATGGCCTCACTTATATCCTCAATCTGATCGATACCCCTGGCCACGTCGATTTCTCCTACGAGGTGAGCCGATCCCTGCAGGCCTGTGAGGGGGCCCTGCTGGTGGTGGATGCCAGCCAGGGCGTGGAAGCTCAGACCCTGGCCAATGTGTACCTGGCCCTGGAAAATGATCTCGAAATCATTCCGGTGCTCAATAAGATTGATTTGCCTGGTGCTGATCCGGCTCGCATCAGCGAGGAGATCGAGGCGATCATCGGGCTGGATACCAGCAACGCCATTGCCTGTTCCGCCAAGACTGGTTTAGGGGTCTCTGAAATCCTGCAGGCCGTGGTCGATCGCGTGCCGCCTCCACCCGACAAGTTGGATGAACCCCTGCGGGCGCTGATCTTCGATTCTTATTACGACGCCTATCGCGGCGTGATCGTGTACTTCCGCGTCATCAGCGGCACGATCGCTCGCCGCGACAAGGTGCTGCTGATGGCCAGCGGCAAGACCTACGAACTCGATGAGGTAGGGGTGATGGCCCCGGACCAGCGCCAGGTGGAGAGCCTCCATGCCGGCGAGGTGGGGTACCTGGCCGCTTCGATCAAGGCCGTGGCCGATGCCCGGGTGGGCGACACGATCACCCTGCTGGCCAACCCCGCATCCGAGGCGCTGCCGGGCTACACCGAGGCCAAGCCGATGGTGTTCTGCGGTCTCTTCCCGACCGACGCCGACCAGTACCCGGACCTGCGCGAGGCCCTCGACAAGCTCAAGCTCTCCGACGCCGCCCTGAAGTACGAGCCGGAAACCAGTAGCGCCATGGGCTTCGGTTTCCGCTGCGGCTTCCTGGGGCTTTTGCACATGGAGATCGTGCAGGAACGCTTGGAGCGCGAATACGACCTCGACCTGATCGTGACGGCGCCGTCGGTGATCTACAAGGTGATCCTGATCGATGGCAGCGAGATGCTGGTGGATAATCCGGCCACCTTGCCCGATCCCCAGAAGCGCGAATCGATCGAGGAGCCCTATGTGAAGCTCGAGATCTATACCCCAAACACCTACAACGGCGCCCTGATGGAGCTCTGCCAGGAGCGCAGGGGTGAGTTCATCGACATGAAGTACATCACCACCGACCGGGTGACCCTTCACTACGAGATGCCCCTGGCCGAGGTGGTCACCGATTTCTTTGACCAGATGAAGAGCCGCACCAAGGGCTATGCCTCGATGGAATACAGCTTGATCGGCTATCGCAAAAATGAATTAGTGCGGCTTGATGTGCTGATCAACGCCGAGAAAGCCGATCCCCTCACCACGATCGTGCACCGCGACAAGGCCTACAATGTTGGCAAGGGCCTGGTGGAAAAACTCAAGGAGCTCATCCCCCGCCAGCAGTTCAAGATCCCCATTCAGGCCTCGATCGGCAGCCGCGTGATCGCCTCTGAGAGCATCAGCGCCATTCGCAAAGATGTGCTCGCCAAGTGCTACGGCGGCGACATCAGCCGTAAGAAGAAACTGCTGCAGAAGCAGGCCAAAGGCAAGAAGCGCATGAAGGCGATGGGCAAGGTGGAGGTCCCCCAGGAGGCCTTCATGGCGGTTTTGAAGCTGAATCAGTGAGGTAGGACCGTGTCCGGCACCTGTCTCTCCACGACCAAGGTGCTCGGTTCAATCGCCAGCTCGGTCCCCGAGGAACAGCACCTGTCCGTCGCCGGGAACGCTCTGGCCGTGCTGCGTTGTTGCTATGCGATCGGCCGTCGCCTGGGTTCCCATCGGATCCCACCATCGCCAGAAGGGCTGCCTTCGGGAGCAGGGCTTCATCCTGCCCATGGCGATCGGCTCCGCCCTTTTGCTGCTGCTCGGCAGCCTTTCGGTTCAAACGGTGGCCTTGCAGGGCCGCCTGGGCCAGGCGACCCGGGAGGGCCGCGGCCGCCAGGAGGATGCCCTGGCCGCTGCGGCCCAGCAACTCGTGGCGGTGATGAACCTCCGGCACCCCTGTCTGCTGGTCCTGCCGCTGACGCGCTGGTCCCAGGAGGGGCGGCCCTGTGCCAGTGCGCCGGAGCAGGCGGCATTGCTGCGGGGGGAGGGGGGCGGCTCCCGTTGGCACCTGCTCGACTGGCGTTCCAGTGCGGCCGGGGCGGAAGCCCTGATCGAACTCGATACCGCCGCTTCGGGAGCCCCGCCCCGGCGGGCGGCCTTTGCCGTGGCCCCGCTGGCTGAGCCGCTGCGGGCCCAGCCCCCCCGTCTCCTGGGGTTGCGGGGGGTGGCGCCATGACGCTGCTGGAGGTGCTGCTTTCGGGGGTGCTGTTTCTCGGGGCCTCGGCGGCCTCCCTGGCGGTGTGGTCTGGGGCGGTGGCAAGCATGGATGCCGATGCCCGCCGGATGGAGGCCCTCGATGGGCTCGAGGCGGAATTGCAGGCGGCTGAGATTCGGTTGCTGGATCCGGGTCTGTTGGCCTCCCCCGCCGTGGCCTGTGGGGTGGTGGTGGAGCGGCTGGCCATGGCGCTTGACCAGGAGCCGCCCGTGGCCGGGGTGGTGCGCCAGATCCAGTGGCCCACCGCGGACGAACCGCTCCGGCTGCGGTTGGTGGCCGGGGATCAGCGGCGGGAGCGGGCCTATAGCCCGGCGGCCTTTGGTGGTTGCAGCCCTGGCTCACCGTCAGCAGGGGAATCGGCAACTCCTCCGGCGGTCGACCTGCCCACTGGGGGCCCCTCCGGCGCTGCGGCACTCCCTGAGACGGAAGGCCATGGTGCGATCTGAGGGCCTCACCCTGCTGGAGGTGCTGCTCGTGGTGGCGGTGATCGGGATCCTCGGAGCGTTGGGGATCTCCTTCTCGGCGGAGGCCCTGGCCCGGCAGCGGGTCGAGGCGGCCACCCGGCGGGTGCTGCTGGGGCTTGAACGCGGCCGCCTAGCAGCCGAGCGACGGGGGGTGCCCTGTGCCCTCGCCCTTGACGCCGGGGGGTGGCGCCTCGCTAGCGGCGCTGGCCTGTTGGGCTGCGAAGGGAGCGAGCTGAGCTTTGGCGAGGGGGTGTCCGGTGCCGAAGGCCTGCGGTTGGAGCACAACCTCCCGGAGGTGGTGCGCTTCAGCAGCAACGGGCTGGTACTCGACGGCGGCACCGTGCTGGTGGGCCATCCCGGCACGGAACTGGTTCGCTGTGTGGTCGTGTCCCTTCCCCTTGGCGTCACCCGGGTGGGGCTCTATGGCAACGGCGTCTGCCG
>JBAXOO010000241.1:0-3620 GCA_037133235.1 Cyanobium sp. ELA507 | reverse complement strand
GCCCCCCAACAGGGAAGCGAGCAGCACCAGGAGCAGCAGCACCCCCGCCGGTGGGACCCACCAGGCCTCCCTACGGCTTTGCTGCCCTGGCGGGGGTGCTGCTGCTCCTGGTGCTGCTCGCTTCCCTGTTGGGGGGCTGCATGGAGGTGCGCACCGATCTTCGCTTCGCCGGGCCGGGACGGTTGCAGGTGACCCACCACCTGCGCAGCTCCTCCGGGATGCCGGTGCCCTGGCAGCGGCGCTTCGCGGCGCTCCTTGCGCAGGAGGGCTTCCGTAGCCGCACCCTCGGCGCTGACACGGAGCTGGCCACGGCCGTGTTGCCGGCCGAGGCGGCGCTGGCGGCGCTGCAGGCCAGCCTGCGGGAAGCGGCCCTCCTGGGTGGTGTCGACCTGACGCCCCCCCAGCTCCATTTGCAGGAGCGCAACTGGCTGTTAGGGGTGCGGCAGCACTGGGGCTTCGAGATCGACCTTCGCGAGCTACCGCCCCTGCCGGGTCTGGCCCTTTCGATCGGCCTGGAACCGCTCCGCAGCAGGGCTGTTCAACGGGCCGAACCCCTGCCGGTGGAAAGGCCCGGTCCGGACCAGCTGGACTGGCCCCTGCGGGCCGGCGCGATCAACCGGCTTGAGCTCGAGTGCTGGCGCTGGAGCCCCCTCGGGCTCGGGGCTGGGGCCATCGCCCTGCTGCTCCCCCTGGTGGTGCTGCTGCAGCGCCTGCGCCGCCAGCTGGGCTATGGCCTGCCGGAGTTGCCGGCCTGAGCTCAGAGTTCCAAGGGGTCAGGGTCAATCGCCAGGCTCACCCCCTTCGGCAGGGATTCCCTCAGCTCGATCTCCGGGGGTAGTGGCACGGCGGTCCCGGCCGGCCCGTGGAGTAGCAGTTGCCAGCGGCTGCGCCCCGCCACCCGGGCCACCGGGGCAGGCGCCGGACCGATGAGGTACCACCCCCCGGCCCCGACCGGTTCCCGGAGCAGCGTGGCGAGGCTGGCGGCCGCCGTGGCGGTGGCGCTGGCGGAGGGGCCAGCCAGCCTCAGCAGGCAGGCCCGGCTGAAGGGCACCAGCTCACCGCGGCGGCGCAGGGCGGCTTCCGCCTCCAGAAAACCGCCGTAGCGGCCGTCCACCAGGTGGCGAATCACCGGATGCTCGGGGCTGTAGGTCTGCACCAGCACTTCTCCGGGCCGCTCGCCCCGCCCCGCCCGTCCCGCCAGCTGCAGCAGCAGTTGCAGACAGGTTTCGGAGGCGCGCAGGTCGGGCCGATGCAGCAGCCCATCGGCCGCCAACACCGCCGCCAGGGTGACCCGAGGCAGATCCATCCCTTTGGCGAGCATCTGGGTGCCCACGAGCACATCGGCTTCGCCGGCGGCAAACCGTTCCAGCAGCCGGCGGTGGCCATCACGGCCGCGGGTGGTGTCGGCGTCAAAGCGGAGCAGCCGAAGTCCTTCCAGCTCCTCCCCCAGCTGCTCCAGCACCCGCTGGGTTCCGGCCCCGAAGGGCTTGAAGGCCCCCGAGCCGCAATGGGCGCAGCTGCGTCCCGCCTCCTGACGGTGGTCGCACCAATGGCAGCGCAACCACTCCTGGCCGCCGGGGCGGCGATGCACGGTGAGGGCCACATCGCAGTGGGGACACAAGACCACCTCGCCGCAACTGCGGCAGCTCAGAAAGGCTCGGTAGCCCCGCCGTGGCACGAGCACCACGCCCTGTTCACCCCGCTCCGGCAGTTGGCGCAGGCGCCCCATCAGGGCTCGGCTGATCAGGTGGCGGTTGCCCTCGGCTAGTTCCAGGCGCATGTCCACCACCCGCACCGGCGGCAAGGGCCGTTGGGCAATCCGCTCGGGTAGTTCGAGCAACTGGGTGTCGGCGGCTGGACCGCGGCAGCGCAGCCAGCTTTCCAGGCTTGGGGTGGCACTCCCCAGCACCAATCGAGCCCCCTCCCGTTCGGCGCGCAGCCGGGCCACCTCCCGGGCGTGATAGCAGGGCATCGGGCTCTCCTGCTTGTAGGAGCTGTCGTGCTCCTCATCGAGCACCACCAGCCCCAACCTGGCCAGGGGCAGGAAGATGGCCGAACGGGTGCCGATCGCCACCAGCGGCAACCCGGCTGCCCCAGCCTCCAGCGTTCGCCGCCAGGCCGCCACCCGCTCGGGGTCGCCCATACCGCTGTGGTATTCCAGCACCCCATCGCCGAAGCGTGCCCGGCAGCGATTAAGCAACTGGGGGATCAGGCCGATCTCTGGAGCCAGCAGCAACACGCTGCGGCCGGCTGCCAGCTCTTCCGCCGTGGCCTGCAGGTACACCTCGGTTTTGCCGGCGCCGGTCACCCCCCACAGCAGCAGGGCATGGCCGGCCGGCGCCGTGGTGATCGCGGTGATCGCCGCCTGTTGGGCGTCGTTGGGTTGCCGCGGCGATTCCCTGGGCCCGCTGCCCGTCCAGCCCGTTGGGGCGGCCGATGCCAGGCGCTCCCTGCGGCGCCGGATCCAGCCCCGCCGCTCGCAGCTTTCCAGCACGGCGCGGCTGAAGCCATCGCCGCCGCAGAGCTCCCGCAGCAACCGCTTGTGGCCATGGCGGCCCAGGTGGTCAAGTAGGGCCCGTTGCCGTTCCGTGGCACCCTGCTGCGCGTCGGCCGAGCCGATTGCCTCGACCAAGATCAGCTCCCGTGGTGTTCCGGCGCTGCTGCCCCGGGCGCGCTGGCCAAGCCAGCCGGGGGGCAGGGCGCCCTTGAGGGTCCGGAAGGTGCTGGTGTGGCAGGCCTGGGCCACCGCCTCCACCAGCCCCTGCCAGCGGGGATCGATGGCAGCCCGTTGCACCAAGCCTTCCACCGGTTGCACGGCTTTGCCCTCCAGCGCCACCGGCCGCTGGGCCTCCGCTGCGATCACCAGCCCGGTGTGGGCCCTGCCCTGGAGGCGCACCCGCACCAAGTCGCCTGGGCCCACGGCCCAGCCATCGGGATTGGCGTAGGTGAAGACACGGCCCTCCTGGCCGGCCTCCAGCCAGACCTGCACCCAGGGCGGGGCCTCGGGATGGCTGCCGGGGGGTGTGGCCTCCTCCAGGCTGCGGCTGCGATTGGTCGTGACCCTGCTCCCCAATCTTGCCGAAGTCTCACCGCATTCCTAAGATGGAAACGTTGGGCAGTCCATCGGGCTGCCGTCGGAGCCGGACAGGGTTCCGTCCAGAGGAAGATCCGTTGAGTGAGCCCGGAAGCCTTGCTTCCGACCAGCCCTCCGGTCAGCGACCACCCCTGACTGCCCTGTCCACTCCGACCTGGCACCCGCCTCGCCATCGCCCATTCCCCGTTCCAAGCCCCCTGATCGCACCCGAATTGCCCCCTAGAGCCGCCCCCGGATCGCCTCGCCGTCCGTTGGGGTTGACGCTTGAGGGTGTTTCTTTTGCCCTTCGGGTGCCCTCTTCGGGGTCCACTCCGCTCCATTCCGCCGATCTTCCGGCCCTCCAGGCCCTCCGGCACCAGGCGCGTCATTCAGCCGTTTCCTCCCGTCCATCACCAGGAGCCCTGCCGCCACCAAGAGCCCGGCCCCGAAGGCCGCCGCCAAAATTGAGATCGTCGATTCTGCCGTCGTCAATCGAAGCAGCGTCAAGGCGTCTCCAAAGCCGGCTCCAAAGGCGGCTCCTAAAGCT
>JBAXOO010000240.1:0-3628 GCA_037133235.1 Cyanobium sp. ELA507 | reverse complement strand
CCCCCCACCCACGCCTACCTGGCCCAGTACCTCTGGTTGCGCCAGAACTTCGGCGCCCATGCCGTGGTGCATGTGGGCAAACACGGCAACCTGGAGTGGCTGCCCGGTAAGGCCGTGGGTCTTTCGGACCAGTGTTTCCCGGAATGGGCGCTGGGTCCGCTGCCCCACCTCTACCCGTTCATCGTGAATGACCCCGGCGAGGGCAGTCAGGCGAAGCGGCGCGCCCAGGCCGTGATCCTCGACCACCTCACCCCTCCGTTGGGCCGGGCCGGGCTGCAGGGGGATTTGGGGGTGTTGGAGGCCCGCCTTGATGAGTATTGGGAAGCGCGCCAGTTGGGGGGTGAACGGGCCGAGGGACTGCGCCTGGAGATTGGCCGGCTCCTGGCCGATCTTGAGCTTGACCCCGCCGGCCTTGGCAGTGCTGGATCGCCCCCAGCACCCATACCCGATCCTGCCAATGCGGCCGCGACTGATCAAGCCGCCGAGGCCCGCCTTGAAGCCGCCGACGGCTACCTCTGCGAACTCAAGGAAGCCCAGATCCGCCTCGGTTTGCACACCTTCGGCACCTTGCCAACACCCGCCAAGTTGGCCGAACTGCTGCTTTGCCTGGCCCGTCCGCCCCAGGAGGGGCAACCGGGCCTCACCCAGGCCCTCGCCCTCGACCTTGGCCTCGAGCTCGATCCCTGGGCCGACTGCGAGGAGGATCCACTGCTCCACAGCGACCAGGTGATCCTGGCCAGGCTGGAGGGTAACGGCGAGCCGGGGGTCTTGGCCCGGCTGCGGCGGCGGGGGGATGGCATCGCCCTGCTGGAAGCGCGGGCCCTCACCCTGCTGGAGGGCTGCTTAGATGGGGCGAAACCGGGGGGCGATCCCCTTGGGCCCGCTGCTGCCAAAGCCCTGGAGCGGATCCGCCTTCGCCTGATGCCAAACCTGCTCGCCTGCGGGCGGGCCGAAAAAGGGGCGTTCCTCGCCGGCCTGGCCGGGGAAAGGATCGTCGCAGGCCCGAGTGGCGCCCCGACCCGGGGCAGGCCCGATCTGCTGCCCACCGGCCGCAACTTTTACAGCGTTGATCTGCGGGGGCTGCCCACTGAGGCCGCCTGGGATTTGGGTCGCCGCAGCGCCGAACTGCTGCTGGATGAGCACCTCCTGGCCGAAGGGGATGACCTGCGCCACCTCGCCCTCTCGGTCTGGGGAACGGCCACCATGCGCAACGGCGGCGAGGACATCGCCCAGGCCTTGGCCCTGATGGGCGTTCGGCCCGTCTGGGACGGCCCCACCCGCCGGCTGGTGGAGGTGGAAGTGATCCCGCTGGCGCACCTTGGGCGGCCGCGGGTCGATGTGACCCTGCGTATTTCCGGGCTGTTCCGCGATGCCTTCCCCCAGCTAGTGGGCTGGTTCAACCGGGCCTGCCGGCTGGTGGCTGCCCTACAGGAGCCGGAGGGGCTCAATCCGCTGGCGGCGGCAGCCCGGCTTGAGGGCAGCAGCACCCGGATTTACGGCTCAGCCCCCGGCGCCTATGGGGCCGGCTTGCAGGCGCTGATCGACTCGGGCCATTGGGACAACCGGGCTGAACTCGCCGATGCCTATCTCGCTTGGAGCTCCTGGAGCTATGGCTCCCCAGCCGAGGCCGAGGGTGCCGCGGCGGGGGCCCTGCCGGGGGATGGGGCCTTCGGCGGCATCGAGGCCCAGCCCGACCGTCAGGGTCTGGAACGGCGACTCCAAGCGGTGGAGGTGGTGCTCCACAACCAGGACAATCGCGAGCACGACCTGCTCGATTCCGACGACTACTACCAGTTCCAGGGCGGCCTGAGCGCGGCGGTGGAGAAGCTGCGGGGCACGGCACCCCAGCTTTGGTTCGGTGACCATTCCCGCCATGCCCGCCCCCGCCTGCACCGTCTGGAGAAGGAATTCGACAAAGTGATTCGCTCCAGGCTGCTCAACCCGCGCTGGATCGATGCGATGGCGAGCCACGGCTACAAGGGTGGCTTCGAAATGGCCGCCAGCCTCGATTACCTCTTCGCCTACGACGCCAGCACCGGCCGGGTGCCGGACTGGAGCTACGGGGCGATTGTGGAGCGTTGGCTCAGCGACAAGGCCGTGTCGGATTTTCTGCGCCGCTGCAACCCTTGGGCCCTGCGGGACATGGCCGAACGACTCCTCGAGGCGCACCACCGGGGCCTTTGGGAGGGGGCCTCAGGTCTTCAGCTGGAGGGGCTGCGCAACCTGGTGCTGGAGAGCGAGGCCCTGGTGGAGGGCCACGGAAACCCCTGAGGCCAACGGTCCCAAAGCAAAGTAGCCGCCGATCAGACGTTGAAGTCCTTGGCCATCGATCGGAACGGATCGATGGCACCGGGCCGAGCCCCCTGGGGCGTGACGGTGCCATCGGCTGTGTTCCCCTGCTCCTGCGCCCGCTTGGCTGCGGCGGCGTCGGGGCCACCGGGGGTGTTGGTGCCGGTCACGGCGGAACCCTTCATGCGCTGGCTCATTTCGGCCGAAGAGATCTGCTGGGCGAAAGTTTTCTTGACCTGCTTCGGCACCCCGTCGGTGAGATTCACATCGGTATTCACCTCGGTGCTCGCTCCGCCCAGGCCGGGGGTCATGGTCTCGAGGCGAGCCTCCATGGAGGCCACCTCCTGCACCATTTCCTTCTGGCCAGGGCTGTCGGCGTTGCCGGGGAAGGTGCGGCGGATGGTGTTGGGGCGCCGCATGTACTCCACGTTGCCGAGGCTGGTGGAGGCATCGGCATCGAGGAAGAAGGTGGCTTCATCCTTCTTCGGCTTGGCAGGCTTTGACTGGCCAGCAACGTTGAGCGAGGCAGGCCGGGAACCCAGGAGGCGATCGAACAGACCCATCGATGGCAAGCAATCTGTGTGCAAACCCTAGCGGCCGTGGAGGGCCAGACCGTGGGTATCGGTGCCACAACTCTGCAAAAGGCCACGCTTGGCCAGGTCCGCCGCGATCGCTTCACACACCAGCGGCGTGGGGCTCCAGTGCTGGCCCATGGTGTAGTCGTACCAGGCTTCGCCTCCATCCATGCCCAGCTCGGCGGCGGCGGCGATCAGCCGCTGGTGGGGGAGCCGGTAGCGGGCCGGGTGGGCCAGCAGGGCCAGACCGCCTGCGGCCCTGATGGCCTCCACCACGGCCCCGGCCCGCAGCCCCGGCCCCACGACCGACTGGCCCTGCAGATAGGGCTCGAGGGAGGCCGTATCGGCCCCGAAGCCGAGGCCCAGCACATGCACCAGGCAGCCCTCCAGCAGGCAGCTGATCTCCACCCCTCGCCACAGACTGGGGGCCGTTCGCCCGGCATCCCGCTCCCGCTGAAACAGCGCCGCGATGCTGGCGTGGGCGCCCAGGGCGTGGTGATCGGTAACGGCCAGGTGCTCGAGGCCGACGGCCAGGGCCTGGGTCGCCAAAGCCTCCGGCGCCAGGCTGCCATCGCTGCAGAGGGTGTGGCAGTGAAAATTGAAGCGGGTTGGGCAGGTCTCAGGACCCACCTGCCGCAGCACCGTGGTCAGCGGATGGTTTTCGGCCTCAGCCCGCAGCACCGCTCCCTTCTCCTGCCGGGTTGACCTGGAGGCCGAGAGCTTCGGCTCGGAGCCGCCGCCAGCGTGCATAAAACTGAATGGAG
>JBAXOO010000239.1:0-3630 GCA_037133235.1 Cyanobium sp. ELA507 | reverse complement strand
CCCCCAGCCTGCGCAGGATGGTGAGCGGCTCCGGCAGTCCGTCGAAGCGGAGGGTGGAACCAGGGGCGAGCATCCACTGCAGGGTGGAAGGACCTTGGCCTGGGGAGACCTGGCTCACGGCTCCACCGGTTGACCCAGGGCCCGCCGGATACCGTTGCGATGGGCCAGGGCGGTGTGGGGATCGCGGAAGCCATGGCGGTGGGCCAGGCCATCCCGCAGGGTGAGGGTCAGGATGTGCTCCTCCTGGCGCCCGAGGGCGATCCACACGACCAGGGCCGTGATCTCCACCAGTAGGAACAGGGGCCGGAAGGGCAGCAGCAACAGGCCGCTGAGGCAGGCCAGAACCCACCAGCTGAAGCTGTGGGGATGGCGCGGCTCTCGCCGCAGCGAGACCGCCCGAATCTGGGCCAGGGGAATGCTGAGCTCCCCCACCGTGATGCTCCCTTCCAGGGTTGCCGCTGGGGCGGCACGCACTGCCGCAGGGGGGGCCGGTGCGGGCCGGGTTTCCTCGGCCCAGGGAGAGAGCTTTGCCGGTGCGGGCCGCTTGCCCTCCTTGGCCAGGCCCGATCCCCTCACCATCGGCTGGCTCTGGAACACCAGCACAGGTCCCTGGCGCCCCAGCCGGATTTGGTCGCCATCGGCCAGGGGCTCGCAGCCCACCAGCCGCTCCCCCCCCAGGTAGGTGCCATTGCTGCTGCCCAGATCGCACACCATCCAGCGGGCACTGCCGCCCTCAAGGCGCACTTCGGCATGGCGGCGAGAGAGGCCCCGCTCCTGGGGCAGGCTGAGGCCGTTGCCCGGATCGCGGCCGATCGTGAGGGGGGTCTGGGGATCGAGCTGGATGGGCACCGCCGCCGATCCCAATCGCACCAAGCGCGCAGCCGTGCTCATGGCCCAGCACCGCGGTCACCATCGCGGCCCTGGTCCCGGCCCGCCCACCAGGGCGCCGGTCCCTCCCGCCAGGGAGTCACCCGTCCTGGCCAGAGCAAGGCCCGCGCCGCCAGCAGAAGCGCCCCCAGCACCATCGCCAGCACCACGAATCCCGGGATGGCGCCGAGCGGGGTGGTCACGAAGGCGGCCCGCAGGGCGTAGAGCCCGATGGTGAGGGCAATCCAGATGCGGAATGGCGCCCAGGGATCCCGCCGTCGCTCCACCAGTAGGGCCCGATCACCCCGTTAGCCTATGGGGCCCGGGTTCCCTCCCGCAGCAGCCCGCCGTCGCCGCGATGGCCCCTTATCCCCCGGCCCCACCAGAAGCCCGATACGGGCCTGGTCGGCTGCTTCAGGCGCAGCTCCGGCCCGCCATCGCCCCCTGGTCTGCCCTGGTGAGGACGCTGCTGCGGCCGGCCCCCTGGCCCCAGCGCCGAGCTGCCCTGGGCGCCGGCTGGGCCCAGCTCAACAGCCGCTCAGCCCACCTGGAGCTCTGGATGGGCGGAGCCTGCCAGGCCCGGGTACCGCTCGGGGAAGGACGGGTTCGGATCGGCCGTGATCCCCTCTGCGAGCTCCCGGTGGAAGGGCCAGGGGTGAGCCGCGTCCATGCCTTCACGGAGCGGGAGCGCCGCAGCGACCGCGACCATCGCCTGGAGGATTTCAATTCCGCCAATGGCCTGTTTTGGCGCGATCGGCGCATCCGGGCCATCGGCCTGCGCCATGGCGATCGGGTGCAGTTGGGCTCCCCCCTCAAGGGTCCGGCCACCCCCACCCTCCACTACCTCCATCCCCGCAGCCCCCTGGAGCAGGCCATCCATGCGGTGGGCCTGGCGGCCCTGCTGGGATCGGGCCTCCTGGTGGCGTCCTTGCTGGCGGTGAGCAGCATTGCGGGGGGATCCACGGTTCGCTTCTTCGGCGGGCCGTTGAAGATCGTTTCGGCCGATTTCCGCCGCATCGATGCCCGCGAAGGGGCCGCCACGGCCCTGCCGACCTTGGCCGACTACCCCCCCCAGCTGCGGCTGGCCCTGCTGGCCTCGGAGGATGCGCGCTTCGGCTGGAACAGCGGGCTCGACCTTTATGGCACCCTGCGTTCCCTCGTGAAGGGCACGGGGGGCGGCAGTGGCATCACCCAGCAGGTGGCGCGCCTCTACGACCCGGCCGTGGGCAACGATGTGAGCTTGCGGCGCAAGTTGCGCGAACTCTGGGTTGCCTGGCAGCTCGAAACCGCTTACAGCAAGAACCACATCCTCAAGCTCTACCTCGATCGGGCCCCTTTGGGCCTGGGCAGCGAGGGATTTGAGCAGGCCGCCGAGCTCTACTTCCGCAAGTCTGCCCGCCAGCTCGACCTGGCCGAATCCGCCTTTTTGGTGGGCCTGTTACCCAGCCCCAATGGCTATAGCCCCTGTTTTGCTCCCCAGCCAGCCACGGCGGCCATCGACCAATGGGCGCCAGTGCTGCGGCGCAATCTCGTGCTGCGGCGGATGCACGGGGAGGGCTTCATCAGCCAGGACGCCCTACGGGATGCCTTGAGGCGTCCCCTCAACATCGACCCCTCCGCCTGCCGCAGTTCCACCTACCGCAGCTACCCCTTCTTCGCCGACTACGTGCGGGGCGAGCTGGAGGGGCGCCGCTTTGGCCTCAACCTTGATCCCCGCCGCGGTGGGGGCAACTACGCCGTGGTGAGCACCGTGGATCCCCGCTTGCAGCAACTGGCGGAAGGCGAGCTGCGGCGCTTCCTCGAAAAGGAGGCCCAGCCCCTCGGGCTCAGCCAGGCGGCCCTGATCAGCGTCGATGTGCGCAGCGGCGACATCCTGGCCTACGTGGGGGGCAGCGACTATGGCCGCAGCAGCTTCGACCGGGTTCAGGCCCTGCGCCAGCCCGGTTCCACCTTCAAGCTATTTACGTTTCTGCCGGCCCTGGCGCAGGGGGTGGAGCCCTCCGAGCGGATCTCCTGCGCACCGCTGGGGGCGGTGGCGGGATGTGGCCATGGTGCCGTGGCCGCCGATGGCACCACCAGCGTGGCGGAAGGCTTTGCCCATTCGGAAAATGTGGTGGCCCTGCGGTTGGCGGAGCGGGTCGGCCTGGAGCGGGTGATTCAGCAGGCCCGGCGGCTGGGCATCAGCACCCCGCTCAGCCCAGACCACAACATGGTGCTCGGCGGCGACGCCACCTTCCTCTACGAGCTAGCCCGGGCCTATGCGGTGGTGGCCCACGGGGGCCGTTCCGTGCCGATGCATGGGGTGCGCCGCATCATCGACCTGGGCCTTTGTCCCACGCTGGAGCAACTGGAGTCCTGCCCGGCCGGCGCCATCACCGATCCGGTGGGGGAGGCGCCCCGCCAGCTGATCGATCCGGCCGTGGCGCTCCGCATCGATGGGCTGCTGCGGCAGGTGGTGACCTCCGGCACCGGCCGAGCCGCCGGCGTGGTGCCCGATGCCCGCGGTAAGACCGGCACCACCAACGACGGCGTGGATGTGCTGTTCATCGGCTATTCCCCCGCCAGCGGCATCCTCACGGCCATCTGGATGGGCAACGATGACAACCGTCCCGCCGAGGCGGCCAGCAGTGTGTTGGCTGCCCGGATGTGGGGGCGCTACATGCGCGCGGCGGCCCAGGCCTGATTAATGGGGCGCCCGTAGCCAGGTCGCGAGGAGGGCCCAGAGCCAGGTGAGGCTGGCCCACCCCACCCCCAGCACCAGAC